>JBDTFL010000602.1:0-12650 GCA_039937955.1 Polyangiaceae bacterium
CGCAACGATGCTCACGCCCGAGGATTGCGAATCACCATTTGAGCGGTGAATCCCGACAAATGCGAAGAGTCGCTCGGCCTCCGCGGCGGCGGTGGAGCTTGCTCGAAGCGGCGGACGAAAGTCGATCGTGGTGTGCGCGAGCGTTGCAGCAACCGGCGCGGCACCAACCAACGTCGCTGCGAATGCGACCTCGACCGAGCCGTCGAACGTCGTGTGCGCCGCTTCATTTCCAGCTCCGCAAAACTCGGCTTCGAGCTCGCCGGTGTACGGAATTTCCACGCGGTCCGATGCGGTGACATTTCCTTCCGCGACGATCTCGGCGTCATGGGTGGTCGCCTCTCCGGGTCGATTCAGATCGCCTCGAAACGTGACGCGCGCGACGCGCCCTTCGGGCAGAGATGCGCCTCTAATCTCGAGCCGGTCGCCGACCTCGACCTCACGCGGAAGTGCGTCGGTGATCGTGATGAGCTCGGGCAGCGGATCGCGCGAGCAGCCCATGAAACCCCATGAAAATAAGGCGATCAGAACGACCAAACAAAAGAAAGACCGCGAAGAGCGCACCATGAGTCCTACTCGTCGTATAGATCGACCCTGGGATTTGGGCGAAATACGCGCGAGCTCGGGCTTACATAAGGAGCAACGATGAACGTTTACGCGGTGATTATGGCGGGCGGTGCAGGGACGCGGTTTTGGCCGGCTTCACGAAGCCATCGCCCCAAGCAGCTGTTGCCGCTCGCCGCGGATCCGAACGAGTCGCTTCTTGCGGCGACCGTGCGTCGTCTCGATCCGCTGATCAAACCCGCGAACGTGTTCATCGCGACGGGCGCGCATTTGCTGGATGCGAGCGCGAAGATTTTGCCGAAGGTTCCGCGCGCGCAAATTTTGGCGGAGCCCGTCCCGCGCAACACCGCGCCGTGCATTGGTTGGGCAACGGCGACCATCGCTCGAATTGATCCGGACGCGATCGTGTGTGTGCTGCCGAGCGACCATTTCATGGCGAACGAAGAAGAATTTCGCGCGACCGTGGCACGGGCGATTGAAGCGGCAAAACAAGGCTATTTGACGACGATCGGAATTTTGCCGACTCGCCCGGACACCGGCTTCGGTTACATCGAGGTCGGCGAAAAGATCGATGCGCACGCGTCGAAAGTCGCGCGCTTCGTCGAAAAACCGAACCGCGAGCGCGCCGAAGAATTTTTGAAAGGTGGCAAGCATCTCTGGAACGGCGGCATGTTTTTCTTCCAAGCCAAACAGATGCTTGTCGCGATCGACACATACTTACCGGATTTGGCAGCTGGTCTCAAAGCGATCGACGCGGCAGCTGCCAAAGGCGACGAAGCCAAAACGCTCGCCGACATTTTTCCGAATCTCCCGTCGATCTCGATCGATCACGGCGTCATGGAGAAGGCCGACAAGCTCGCCGTCGTTCAAGGAGATTTCGGTTGGAGCGACGTCGGCAGCTGGGAAAGTGCGTGGGAGCTCGCCAAAAAAGACGTGGCCGGAAATGCGCTGCCTGAAGGTGCGGTTGCGATCGACGCAAAAAACAATTTGGCGGTCGACCTCACAACGTCCAAGGACGGCAAAAAGAAACTCGTGGCGCTCGTGGGTGTGGACGATCTGGTGATCGTCGAGACCGACGACGCGCTTTTGGTGATTCCGCGAAGCCGCGCGCAAGACGTACGAGCGGCCGTAGAAGCGCTGAAATCCCGTGGTAAATCCGAGCTTTTGTGACTCGCGTGTCATTTACAACTCTGGGTCACGGGCTGACCGTGGTTTGGAATCCGCGCTTTTGCAGACCCTCGACATCGAAGCTTCCCGAGACCCCACCGGCGAACTGCGGATCGAGCGAGCCCTCGATGACGTCGCTCACGAAAAATGAAAGATCGCAGCCGGTCGCGTACGAAGGATCGTTGTCCAAGAACGCGAGCATGTTGGGATCGATCGAGGCGTTGCCATTCGAGTCGAAGGTGACGCCGTCGGCGAACGTGTTCGGATCATAGTAGCTGCCCGAGCCGCCCTCGAGACACGTGCCGGTTGCTTCGAGGACGATGGAGTCGCTCGGAACCGGGCTCACTTGAATCGAAAACGGACTCGTCATTCGGATGGATTGCGGCGCGGCCAACACGATCGAAAACGGCGCGGGCACATGCACGATCGAGCGCGGCGCTCCCGTTCTTCCGCTTTGTCGAACGAACGCAATCGTCACGTCTTGCGCGGAGGACGCCGCCGGAAGACTCGCCGAGTAATCGAAGACCGTCGGGTCGGGCGACTGCTCACGCACGAGCACCAGCGGATCGCCGGAGCCGGTAGTCGCGGTGAAAAAATCTCCTTGATCGAGCAAAACGCCTTCGGACGTCGAACGCTCGAAGACCGATGCGTAGATCTGGAGCGTCGCGCCGTCGGACTGTGCGCTCATCGAGGCGCTCATTTGATCCGTGTCGAGGCTCGAGGAGTGCACGCCATCAATCGAGGAGCCGGGCGATACGTTGCTCGAGCTCCCTGACTCGTAGCCGCTCGACGACGACGAACGAACCGTGCAAGCCGTTGCGAGAGGAGCCACCAAGAGCGAAAGCAGCGCAAGCTTCTTCATGATGCACCCGCATCGCAAGGCACATGCCGAGGCGTAAATTCAGCCTGATTTGCGATCGAGCGTCTTCCGCACCAGCGAAAGCGTTGTCGATTGCTCACAGTCTCGAGTCATCTTGCTCGCTCACGCGTGTGAACGCACGGCGACGCTCAGAGCGTGACGCCACCGGCGGGTGACGACGACGCAGGTGCGTTCGGCGAGGTGAATCTTCTTAGAAGGTCGCGGGCGTTGAGCCCATTGTGTCCGTTGCCATTTTCGTTCGTTACGTCGTGCGCGGTGCTGAGCGTCGGCCCCCAGGCGTTCGCGTCGAAAGCGCCGGCTTTGAAGAATTGCGTGTGGACGACGACCGCCACGTCCCCATCGGCGCTTGGCTGTTCCTCCATCACGATGCCGAGCGCGTTGCCGTTCGGGAAAAGCGCGATGCCGCTCGCGTGTCCGGCCGTCCCGAGGCGCATGCTCATCTGCACGTAAAACGGACGAGTCGTTGCTGCGTCGAGATCTTTGAACCAAAGGACTGCGCGCATCCACTCGACGGGTGGGATGACAAACGTTTTATTTTTGCGAACGACCAACGCGACGTTTTTTCCGCCGGATCGCAAAACGTATGCGCCTTTCGAAACGTCGTCGAAGGGCGCAGCGTTGAACGAGCTGGTGTCGTGCGGCAACGGTTGCTTCAACGCCTCCAAAAAGCCGTCATGGACACGCGCAGGAGCGATGCGACGATCGATCTGCACAATCATGAACCCGCCATCCGGCGTATCGAAGATGTCGAGCCGCTCGGCGACGTCGCTCGCTTGAACCGTCGGCGAAACGAGCTCAGGCACGAGGCCTCCTGAGATGTCGGAATTTCCCGATGAATTCGCGCTACTGGGAGTCGGCGCGAGATCCAATTTTTGCTGCGCCATGTCGTCGAGCTTCGGCTCGGGCTTCGCGCCGCCGCACGCGACGAAAATCGAGCCGGTCAAAACGATCGTGAAGCTTCCAAAAAATCGCGACATTCCGTGCTCCCCGATCGTCGTCACGACTTCCACTTTCGTGGACGCTTGGTACCGGCCAGCGCCGCACCTTTCGGTTGCGCAGGGCCCGAATTTTTCTTCATGCGCGTCGTGCTCTTCTTCGCTTTGCCGTACGGCTCGTAGGTTTCGCTCGCGCCGTCGGTGCCTCCGCCGGCGAGCGCTTGCAGCTTTTTCAGCTCGTCGCGGAGGCGCGCAGCTTTTTCGAATTCGAGCGCTTCTGCAGCGTTGAACATTTCGAGACGCAACGCCTGAATTTGCTCGGACAGATCTTCGTCCTTCTTCGAGCCGCCATTTCCGCCGTGTGTGCCCGGTCCGTATTTCGGAATGTTGAGGTAGTCGATGATGCCTGACGCCGGATTGATGTTCATGATCGCGCGCACGATCGTGGTCGGGACGATGCCGTGCTCTTCGTTGTATTTTTCCTGCAGCGCGCGGCGGCGATTCGTTTCGTCCATCGCGTACTTCATCGCGTTGGTGACGTGGTCCGCATACATGATGACGCGACCGTTCACGTTTCGCGCGGCGCGCCCGATGGTCTGAATCAGCGAGCGCGGGCTGCGCAAAAATCCTTCTTTGTCGGCGTCGAAGATCGCGACCAGCGACACCTCGGGCAGATCCAAACCCTCGCGAAGCAAGTTGATGCCGACCAGCACGTCGAACTCACCGAGCCGCAGATCGCGCAAAATATCGATGCGTTCGAGAGTGTCGATATCCGAGTGCAGATAACGAATACGCACGCCGAGCTCACGATAATAATCGGTGAGATCCTCGCTCATGCGCTTCGTGAGCGTCGTGCACAAAACGCGCTCGTTCACTGCCACGCGCTTTTTGATCTCCGCGAGAACGTCGTCGACTTGTCCTGAAACGGGCCGCACCTCGATCTGCGGATCGGTCAAACCGGTCGGGCGAATCAGCTGCTCGATGACGACGCCTTGGACTTTTTGAATCTCGTATTCGCCGGGCGTCGCCGAAACGTGAATGCAATTTTTCAGATGGCCTTCGAACTCGTCGAATTTGAGCGGCCGATTGTCGAGCGCGCTCGGCAGACGAAATCCGTACTCCACCAGCGTCTCTTTTCGCGCGCGGTCGCCGCGGTACATCGCGCCGACTTGCGGCACCGTCTGGTGCGACTCGTCCAAGATCATCAAAAAATCTTTTGGAAAATAATCGATGAGCGTGGGCGGCGGCTCCCCGGCTTTTCGGCCCGAAAGATGACGTGAGTAGTTTTCGATGCCGTTGCAAAACCCCATCTGCTCCATCATCTCGATGTCGTAGAGAGTTCGTTGCTCGAGCCGCTGCTTCTCCAAAAAGCGCCCTTCCTTGTCGAAGAAATTCAGCCGATCGCGGAGCTCTTCACGAATGTCCTTAATCGCGCGGCGCATCTGCTCTTGCGGCGTGACGTAGTGCGAGCCCGGATAAATCGCGTAGCGCTCGACCGGCTCGCCCTTTGCGCGACCACGCAGAGGATCGACCGGCGTGATGGCTTCGACGTTGTCGCCAAAAAATTCGATGCGGATCGCGGTGTCGTTTTCGTACGCCGGAAAAACTTCCACCACGTCGCCGCGCACGCGAAATGTTCCGCGGTGAAAATCCACGTCGTTTCGTTCGTATTGAATGTCGACCAACATACGAAGCAAGTTGTCGCGTCGAAATTCTTCGCCGACCTTCAAGTCGATCAAGAGCCCGTGATAGCTCTCCGCCGATCCGATGCCGTAGATGCAGGAGACGCTGGCGACGATGATGACGTCGGGGCGTGAGAGGAGCGCGTGCGTAGCCGAGTGGCGCATGCGATCGATCGCGTCGTTGATGATCGCGTCTTTGTCGATGAAGGTGTCGCTCGACGGGACGTATGCCTCGGGCTGGTAATAGTCGTAATAGCTGACGAAATATTCGACGGCGTTCTTCGGAAAAATCTCCTTCATCTCACCGTAAAGCTGGGCGGCGAGCGTTTTGTTCGGCGCCATGATCAGCGTCGGTTTTTGGGATTTTTCGATCACGTTGGCGATCGTGAACGTCTTGCCGGAGCCCGTGATGCCGAGCAAAACTTGATGCTGCTCGTTGCGCTCGAGACCCGCCATCAGCTGCACGATCGCTTGCGGCTGATCCCCCTTCGGCTCGAAGTTGGAGACGATTTCGAAGCGCGCAGACATGGACCCGACAGCGTAGCTCGGGATCTCAGAATCGCGTGATACAAACAGGACAAGTGCATGTCAGGAAAGACGTCCCCTATTTCGAACTCGCCCTGCTCGTAGGCTTTAACTCGCCTAGCTCGTATGCACACTAACTCCCATGCCCGCTAACCCGCCCTCTTCGCGTCCTATGTCGATGCCGCCGCCTGGGCCGACCAGCGTTGCGTTTCTCGGTGCTGCGTCTTCCGAGGTCGGAGCGCTTGCTGCACCGATGGCGACCAACATCGCCAAAAAAGGCTTTCCCATCGCAGTTTGGAATCGATCGCAAGACAGGTCGGCTGCGCTTGCCGCGCTCGGCGTGAAGCTGCGCGGAAGCCCTCGCGAATGTGTGCAAGGTGCACGCGTCGTCATTTTGCTTCTCGCCGACGAGAGCTCGCTCTTCGACGTGCTCGAGCGCGCCGACGGTGTTTTGGCTGGTGTCGAAAAGGATGCTCTGATCGTTGACATGTCAACGGTCGGTCGCGCTGCAGCGCTGAAAGCCCACGACCTCGCAAAAGGAGCCGGTGCTCGCTTTGTCGATGCACCCGTCAGCGGATCGGTCGGACACGCCGAGCGCGCCGAGCTCACCGCATTGGTCGGCGGACGCTTGAACGACGTTTCGCGCGGTCAGTCGGTCATTCAGGCGATGTGCAAAAAGATCATCCACGCGGGAGATGTCGGCCAAGGTCAGGCGCTCAAGATCGTTCTGAACGCGCTCGGCTCTCATCAGCTCGCGGCGTTCACGAGCATGTTGGTGCTCGGTGAGCGCGCCGGCCTCGCGCGTCGCGTGGTGATCGACGCGTTCACGACCGGCATATTCGCCGCGCCATCCTACGTAAACAGGCGCGAGAAAATGTTGGCGAAGGATTACTCGCCGGAGCTCACGCTCGCCGTCGGTTTGAAGGAAGCGCAGCTCAACATCGAGCTACAGCAAGAGGTCGGCTTGCCCCTTCCCGTGCAACGTGAGATCACGCGCGCCCTGGAAAAAGCGGTAGAAGAGGGCCTCGGCGAAGAAGATTTGTACGCGCTCGAAAAATATTATCGTTCGCTCTAGCGAGCTCGGACCACAGTCAGCGCGCGACGACTTTCGACACGAGCGAAGGTCCGCCGCTGAACACGATGGCGTCCAAGAGATCTTCTTCTTCCACGAGCGCGAGCGTCGGATGATCGCGGCGAATCACGATGTCTCCGCCGGCATCCGAAAATCCGCAAGCGACCGCACCTTCGAGTGATCCCTCTTTCCAGAGTTGGTGCGCCGGCGAGATGCCGCCCTCTGGCGTGAACGTGATTCGTTTGCGTGTGCGAAGTCGTTCGTGGGTCTCGAGCGCGCGCACGTCGTCGAATGGGTCGGTGACGACATGACTGTCGATGCCGACGCACAAGCGAGCTCGGAACGCGCGGAGCGAGCCCAAGTCGGGCAAGCCGTCGCCGAGATCGCGTTCGGTGGTTGCGCAAATGCACGCAAATGCGCGCTCGCGTCCGAGGAGCTCGGCTTCGTGTGGAAGAAGCTGCGTGGCGTGCACGGCGACGAATCGCGGGGAAATTCCGCCGGATTCGGCGATCAGCTCGACGGGGCGCTTGCCAGTTTCCGCGATGCATTCGTCGACCTCACGCTGTTGCTCGGCGACGTGCATGTGAAATGGAAGTCCGCGCTTCGTCGCTTGTTGGGCGAGCACGGGGATCCACTCCGGCGGAACGGCGCGCACCGAATGCGGCGCAATGCCAATTCGTACGTCCGGATCATTGTTGTACTTTACACATAGTTTCTCGACGTCGCGGATGACATCATCGACGCTCGGGTCGCAGAAACGGCGTTGCCCCGGCTCGGCCTCGCTCCAAGGTCCGGCGCGGTGATACGCGACGCGCAAGAGGGCGATGCGCAAGCCCGCTGCCTTGGCCGCTTCGATCACGACGTCGCTCATGATGGTGCGATCGTCGTAAGGCGTGCCGTCGGCTTGATGGTGGATGTAGTGGAACTCGCCAACCGTTCGAACGCCTGCGCGCGCGAGCTCTTCGAAGGCGACGCGCGCGATTTTCGCGAGCGACTCGGGTGTCAGCGCCGTTGCAGCGCGAAACATCTCGTCGCGCCACGACCAAAAATCGCCGCGTCCGAGCTTCGCCGCGCGCTGCACGGTGCCGCGCATTCCGCGTTGAAATGCGTGCGAATGCGCGGTGGTCAGCGCAGGCAGCCGAATCTCACCGTCGCCTACGACAATCATTGGCGCATGTCGCGTGACGCTGATTTCGTCACGTAAAAGAACTGCGGCCAGTGCCGGTAAAAGGTCGCGCGCAAGATCGGCCCGCCGTCTCCATTGTCCACCTCCTCACCGAATGTTCCGACGAGCCTGACGAGTGAGCTCACGCCGATGCTCCTGGGACCGACGTCGTCGTCGGGTCGCAACGTGATGAGCGCATGCACGACGCCGAAATCGCGATCGCTCACCGTGACGCGACAGCTGTCGTCGTCGTTCATGTTGCTGCACAAATTACGGGGTTCCACGCGGCGCACGCTGAGCGTGACGTAAGCCGCGCCGTTCTGACCGGGCGAGCGCGACGTGACGACGCCGAAGAGCGACACCGGTTTTTTGTGCCACTCCTCCGGCATGCGTTGAAACATGACCGGGTCGTATTCTTTGGCGCCGGCGGTGGCATCTTCTTCGTCGGAGAGCGGAACGTAATTCACCGCATGACCGTACGGTCCAGCGCTGTGACAAGCCGTTGCGAAGAGCGCAACGAGGAAGACGAAGCAGATGGTGAACGGCGATTTCGCTTCAATCATGTGGGCCGGCGATTCAAGCGCGACCTGTGGATTTTAGGCAAGCTCTTCGACGGGTCTTTGAGCCGCGCGCACACGCAAGACGAGCTCGAACGCGACCAAACCGAGCAGCCCAAGCGCAACGACCCACGAAGCATCTACCTGCGAGTGCGTCGTTCCGACCGAGGATGTCGACGCAGATTCGGCGACACGCCGCGGACGAAGATCGATCTCGCGCGTGACGGGTGCAGCGACGCGTTGCTCGGTTTTTCCCCCGCTAAATGCAACTTGGTAAGCGCCGATGAGCGACGGCTCGGCGCGCAACAAGTCGCCGTCGCGGACCACGGCGAGCGGACCACCGGGCCCATCGATGCGCACCGATGTTGCGGCAGGAAATGTCCACGCGGTGCCGACCGACTGACGTCGTGGTGAAGAACGCTCCAAAACGCGACCTTCCCAAGCGTCGAGGAGCGACAAGAATCCGGGACGCAGCGGAAAATCGCTCGCGTCGACGTTGAAGGGCAACGTGACGAGCTCGACCTCACCGCGACCAATGGTGCGACGAGCAACGAGCGGCGCGCCGTCTTTCCAAGGAATGAGGAGCTCGAGCGCGGCAAGGTCGTCTTGCGTGAGCGATGCGCGACGAGCGGCGCCGAGGTTCGCCAAGCTGCCGGCGATGTCGGAAAATCGGGCTGCGCTTTTCGTGACGTCGGCGCCGTCGGATTTATTTTCGGTCCACGACACGTTGCGATCGACAAGCGGCTGCAACGTTGCGCCGAGCGGAGCCGCGGCGCTTTTCGGGCCGAGCGCGACCAATACCGCGCCGCCGTCTTTCAAAAAATCAGCGAGCGCATGTCGCTGTTCTGGCGTAAATCCAGGGGGATCATCGATCAAGATGCCGATGAACGATGCGAGATCGTCGGCGCGATCAGGGACGATCGGAATCGGGCGAATCGCGACGCTGCCCTTCAATGCGCTGAGTGCTTGCTCGACGACGGGCGGGCCGCCGGTGACTGCCGTTTCTTCGGCGGCATCGGCCACGACCGCGATCGTGCCGGGACCACTCTCCAAAACGACGGGCGCCGCATCGTCGGAGGCGATCGCATCTTCACCCGAGAGCTTCAGAACCAACGCCGTCGTCGGATCATTCGGCAACGTGACGATCGCATCCGAGCCAGCGGTGAGCGGAACGTGCGCGCGCGCGATCTCGTCGTCACCGGAGTAAACGACGGCGTCACGACCAGCAGCGTTTGCATCGTGACTGCATACGATTCGCGCGCGCACTTGTTTTCTCGTGCGATCTGCAGCCAGCACCGCGCAGTCGCTCGCGGGCTCACGAATGTCGGTGAGCGGGGCCCAGAGCGGAACGCTGCTGCCTTCACCGAGCGGTGCGCCGTCCGGATCACCGTCGGCCATGTCGCTGAGCAAGACGACGCGGCGATCGATTTGCGGAAGCTCTGCGACCAAACCACGCGCGAGCGCAACTGCGCTGTCGAGATCGGTTGCGCGATCACTTGGCGGCATCGCGTCGACGAGCGCGCGTGCTGCGCCGAGGTCGGTCGTTGCCGCAAGTGCCACACGAGCGGGAGCTCCAGCCATGACGATTGCAACGGCATCACCTTCGCGAGCGGAGGCGAGAAGCTCGCGAGCCGCATCGCGTGCGCGTTCGAATCGGCTTTGATTTCCGGCCTTCGCGCGCATGCTCATGGAATCGTCGATGACGATGGCGAGAGCGACCGACGCTCCGCTGCTTCGTTGCAGCGAGAGACGCGAGCAACGAACGAGTGGTGATGCGCCGAGCAACGCCAACGCGAGAACCGCGAGGGCGCGCGTGGAAAACAGCGCGACGTCTTCGAGGCTAGAGCGACGACGCGCACGAGGAGGTGCTGGCGGAACGAGATGCGCCGCCGCAAAGAGGCGACTGTCCGCACGTTTGCGACGCAAACGATGCGCGAGATATGGCGCGACGACGAGGACGCCAATTCCGAGAGCGAGCCACGCGACGAACGACATTCAGTACGCCGCCTCGAGGATCGATCGCACCACACGAATGGGATCGTCAGCTGTCGTTGCCCGAACGATGCGAGCGCCACGCGCAACGAGCGCGCGCTCCCACGTGCGATTGAGCTCCGCCAACGCCGCGACATATTCGTCGCGTGCGGCGTCGGCGTCGGTCTCGACGATGACATCACCTTCGAGCGAGCGCAGTCGCATGGTGCCGTCGAAGGGCAACGTTAGCTCGTCGGGATCGAGCGTTTGAACGACGACGACGATGCGTCCGCGTGATGCAACAGCCGCCACGCGATCGGGCGCTTCCTTCGGTAAATCAAGCAGATCGCTGAGCAGCACGACGATCGAGCCACGTCGTGCAGAACGCGCGAGCGAGCTCAAACCGCGATCGAGAACGCCGGCATCTTTGATGGCGTCGCCACCCGCCTCGGAAGTTTCGAGAGCGGCGAGCAATCGCTCGAACGACTCACGACCGCTCGCCACTGGAACGGAATGCGTTGCCGATGTGCCACCCAAAAAAGAGAGGCCCACCGGATCACCGCGACTCAATGCAATGCGTGCGAGCGCTGCGGAGACGAGCGCGGCGAACGCGAGCTTTGCGCCGGGTGCTTGCGTTCCGCGATAGCCCATCGATGCCGTTGCGTCGACGACTAGACGAAGCGCGCGATCAGTTTCGGTCTCGAATTGCCGCACCAAAAGACGATCGTGCAAAAGGAGCGACCGACGATCGAGCCACCGCAAATCGTCGCCGGGTGTGTATTGACGATGTCCGCCAAACTCGACGCCCGCACCACGTCGTGCGCTGCGATGTCCGCCGGCGTAAACGCCTTCAGCGACGTGACGCGATCGCAATCGGAGAGGCGCGAGGCTTCCCCAATCGATAGACGTTCGCAGAGCAGAACGCGCGGCCACCTGGATTATGGAGCGCCGACGTCTGGGACGGGGCCGGTGACATACGCCTTTGGGCCCGCCAAAATATCGAGCGCGAGACCGACCTCCATCAAGTCGACGCCGCCCGAAGCGAGAACCTGCTTGAGGAGCGTCTGTGCGCCGCCGACGTCACCCGACGCGCGATGATCGAGCGCGATGTAAAAGAGAGCTTCGGTCTTTTGAGCGGGAGTTTTTGCGCTCTTGGTGAGATCGCCCTCTTTGATTTTCCCCGCGCCGAACGCGGAGAGCCTGCCGATCCAGCGACCGTCGTCGGCGACGGATGCAAAGATTTTGTCGGCGTCGCCGTCGGTGGTGGCTTTCATTTGTTTTTCGGTCGCGCGTGTCCAGAGCGCGAGATAAACGAGATCCTCGTCGCTCAGATCAGACGACGCACCACGATGAAGCCCAGCCCGTGCGCTCTCGACGTCGTTACGAACGAGCGCCTGCGCGACCATGATGCTGAGGGTCGCCGAGAGCTCGTCTTTGTCGCGAGGAGAAGCTTGCAGAGCGTGCTCGAGTGCGGATCGTGCTTGTTTTGCCGCGCCAAATCGATCGAGCACGCGAGCCATCATTCGTTCGAGCCGCGCGAGCCCCTCGCCTTCCATTCCCGCGCGCGCTTTCACGAGCCCTTTGAGCGCGTCGACCAAGAGCGACCGCGCCGTGGACATGTCACCGGCTTCGCGCGCAAGGTCACTTTGCATCAGCAAGATTTCGCCACGCAGCGGCGAGTCCTTCGCCGAGTCGGAAGCGGCAAGCGCTTGCTTCAATCGATCATTCGCCGACGGCAGGTTCCCGGTTGCACGATCGATCCGCGCGAGCGCCGTCAAAATTCCGCCCGACGGTTCTTCGGCGACCGCGGCTTCGAAAAGTTTTTTCGCGTCGGCAACGTTGCCGTCGTGGACCTCGACCTCGCCCATCATCGCGCGCAGACGTGCGGCGCTGGGCGTAACCTTTCCCAACATTTCTTTTTGTTCAGCGAGCGCAACCAGCGGTGCGGCGGCGCGAAACGCGCGTCGTGCGCCGTCGCTATTTCCTGCGTCTACTTCGTGTGCGATGGCTTGCATCGTGAGCGTGATCGACTCGCCGACCACCCGCGCGTCGGCATGCGCACGCACGGCGTCGACGAGAACCGCGGGGCTCGCGTCGGCCATTCCGTATTCTTGGAGCGCGATGGCGACGGCACC
>JBDTFL010000603.1:0-5637 GCA_039937955.1 Polyangiaceae bacterium
CGACGGCGCGGCGATCACCGCTTCAGGGCTCGCGCAGATCTACAAGCAGAGCGCGATTTTCCAGATTCCGAACATGTTCACGAGCTGGGCGAAGCTCGATCAGGCGCGCGACGCGATGCGCCCGGCATTCGATGCCGAATATGAAAAAGCCGGATTCAAGAATCTCGGATCAGGCGACGTTGGCGCCGTTCACTTGATGACGAAGGGCTTCGAGGTCCACGTTCCGAGTGACCTCAAACACAAAGCCACTTTCTACATCAACGGCGATCAAATCAGCCCCATCCTCTACGCGCTCATCGGCGACAACACGCCGAAAGCGCTCGGCGTAAACGAAGTCTCTTCGGCCGCCGTCACCGTTGCAAACGCACCGTGCCTCGTCGCGGAGCAGCTGCAGTGGGCGCCGCAGTACGATCACATCAATCGCTCGGTTGCGAGTTACGCGATCGGCTCGATTGTCATGTCGAACGCGAAGCTGAAATCGCTTCCGGCCGACGCGCAAACCGCAATCACCGAAACGGGTGCGATCGCCGCAAAAGCGCTCACTACCTCGATTCGTGCGGCTGACGACGCCGCATTTTTGCGACTTGCCGGAGATGGTCATGGCACCAAGGGCCGCATGGCGGATTACACGCCAACGCCTGCGGAACAAGCACAGTGGGTTGCGCTCTTCGAGGCGACCAAAGCGAAGCTTCGCGGCGGCACATTCGACGCGGCTATTATGGATAAGATCGCAGCCGCCGGTAAGTAACCCGGTAACTCAGAGCCAGTCCCAAGGAGCCCGCTTCGGAAACGAGGCGGGCTTTTTCGTTTTAAGAGGTTTGGCTTTTTGTCCTTGGCTTGCTCGAGTGGTCTACCCTTCGTGGCAATGAGTGACGACAAGGGCGAGGGGACGAAGCCGTCCGACGAAAAAGCCACGGCGACCGAAGAAAAAGCCGATACAGCTCAGCCGGGCGAAACCCCGGGAAAAAAGCTAGATTCGGAGCCGCCCGCCAAAGCGGATTCGGAGCCGCCCCCTTCCAAGAAAACGCAGCCCGACCCCGCAACGCTCGGCAAGAAGGTCGCGCCGTGGGGGCTTGTGCTTGCAAAGCTCGACAAGAAATGGACGCGTTTCGAAGCGCTTCTGTGCGCCGGCGTTTTGCTCGCGGAGATCGGCGCGCTCTGCCTTTGGATTTCGCTCAAAGGATTTTCGGCCGAGTACACGCCGGGCGGCGACAAGTCGGGCGTGCTCTTTCGCGCGGTGCTCGCGGCCGTTTTCTTCGGAATCATCGCCAACAAACTCACGGCGCCCAAAGACGAGAGCGATCCCGTTCAAAAGCGCAAAAATGCCTTTGCGGTTTCGGGCGCTATTTTGCTCGGATTCGGAATCTCACCGCTTTGGGCGAACGCGGGCGTCGAGTGGTTTTCGAACTTCCTAAATTGGTTGCAGACTGCATCTTTGCTCACGTTGGTGGGCGGCTTGCGCGGCGTCGCCACGCGTTTGACGTTGTGGCTCGCATTGCTCGGCGCCTCACTCGCAACGGCGCAAGGCAAGCACATCAACATCGACGTCGTGATGCGCTTCTTGTCGCCGCGGATGCGCATTCCCGCAGCAGTGCTCGGTTGGATGGCCGCCGCCACGGTTTGTACGGCGGGTGTTTGGGGATTCGTCGACCACATCGCGATCGAAGGTTTTCACGCAGCCGCCATCGAGCCATGTGCAGCCGACCCGAACCAAAGCTGTGACACCCCGGCTGGGAAAAAATTGGCGTTCGTCGGACACGAGCTCGGCACCGATTTGTTTCTCACGGGCCGGCAAATTTCCCTCGATTTCAAATCGGTCGGACCGGTTCTCGGCGGCACGAAATACAGCGACTATTTGAAAGGCGCTGATTGGAACGCGTGGCTCGACGGCGCGGATTGGACGTCGCACTTCGCGAAAGAAGACGTCGACGCGCTCAAGTCGCAACGCGATCCGGATCCCAACGTGCCAGACGTCACGCACTTGCCGGTGATCAGCATTCCGGGCAGCCCCGAAAACGTTCCGGGCATGCTCATCAAAGAGCTCGACTTCGTTTTTCCGATGGGGCTCTTCGCGATCGCGCTGCGATTTCTGTTGCGCGCGCTGCTCGTGATCGCCGGCGTCTACACGGTCGATCCGGATGCGGTGCACGGCGAAGAAGAGGTCGACGAATCGCAAGAAGAGCAGCACTCGAAGAAAGCGCCGGTGACGTCATGAGCGCTGCACAAGGACAGACGGCAGCAAACGCGCCCGCGGTCGTTGCATCGCGCAACACGAAGATCACGCTCGGCATCGTCGGCGCGCTCATCGTCGTCATTGCCGCCACGGCGGGCATCACCGTCGCGCTCGTCATCGCGCTCGCACTTTTGGGAACGCCGCTCTTCGCGATCATGGGCGGCGCCAGCGAGCTCGCGTGGCTCATGCACCGCGACGTCGCTTATCACCATCTTCGTTACATCGCGCCGACCGTGCTCGACGAGCGCTTCGCCGACTCACCGATCTTGGTCACCATCCCGCTCTTCACGTTCGTCGGTTACGTGATGGCGGAATCCAAAACGCCGGATCGCATCGTGCGCGCATCGTCCGCATTTTTCGGGTGGATGCCGGGCGGCTTGGCGATCGTGTGCATCGTCGCATCTGCATTTTTCACGACGCTCACCGGTGGCAGCGGCGTCACCATCGTTGCCATCGGCGGCCTGCTCTATCCCGCCCTGAGAAAACAAGGCTATTCCGACGCGTTCGCGCTCGGCCTCGTGACCACTGGCGGCTCGCTAGGCTTGCTCTTGCCGCCGTCACTTCCGATTTTGGTCTACTCGCTCGTCGCCGGAATCGACTTCAACAAAACGTTCAAAGCGGGCCTCATCCCCGGCTTCATGGTCATGGCGATGCTCGGCGTGTACGCCGCATACGTCGGCAAGCGCGAAGGCGTGAAGCTCTCGAAGCCGAATCTCAAAGAGATGGGCGGCGCGTTTTGGATGTTGAAATGGGAATTGCTGATTCCCGTGATCATCCTCGGCGGTCTCGCGTCGGGTCTCACGTCACTCGACGAGAGCGCAGGGTTGGCTGCACTCTACACGCTTTGCATCGAGGTCTTCATCTACAAAGATCTCAGCCTCAAGAAAGATCTGCCGCGCATCGCGAAGGCGTCGATGGCGTTGGCCGGCGCCGTGATTTTGATTTTGGCGATGGCCAATGCGCTCATCAACTACGTCATTCAAGAAGCGATTCCGGGACGCGTGCTCGGATTCATGCTCGAGCTCGGACTCACCGAGACGTGGCAGTTCTTGATCGTCATGAACATTTTCTTGCTCGTCCTCGGAATGCTGATGGACGGCTTCAGCGCGATCCTCGTCGCCGTTCCCCTTATTTTGCCGTTCGCCGCGCGTTTCACGCTCGGCCCGTTCCATCTCGCGATGATCTTTTTGCTCAATCTCGAGATCGCCTATTGCTGCCCGCCGCTTGGTTTGAATTTGTTCATCTCGAGCTTCCGGTTCAATCGGCCAGTCGTGAGCTTGTACAGAGTGGTGGTTCCATTCGCGCTGATATTGGCGGGAGCGCTCGTGCTCGTGAGCTACATCCCATGGCTCAGCAACGTGACGATTCGCGGCGACATCGCGAAAGCGCGCGCGGTCGCGGAGAAAAATCACGCACCACCACGCGAAGCTTGGCTGATGGAATGCGTGCAAGAAGACACGACGAATCCGCAGCCATGCACCGACGCAGACAAGAAGCGTTGGCCGAAAGGTCAGGAGCCGGAAGACACGACGACGCCGGTCGTGAACGAAGTGCCGGATGCAGGTGGAGCACCCGACGACAGCGACGACGCGCTCTTGAAAGCGATGGCAGGCGGCGGTGATGACGGCGGCGCAGCAGCTCCGGCAAACACCGGAGAGAGCGACGACGACTTGCTCAAGCAGATGGAAAACGCGGGCAAGGATTCAGGAAGCGCAGCGCCGACGCCAAGCGCGACGGCGAGCGGTCCGCCGAAGAGCGCAGATGATTTGCTCCTCGAACAAATGATGAATCCAGGGAAAAAATAGGGAGTTCATGACACGAACGAGTTTGTCGCTGTTGGTGTTGTTTGCGCTTTGCGGTTGTCAGAAATCCTCGAGCTCGTCGACGCCGACCGCCGCTTCGGCGTGGCCGATGGACAGCTCGAGCGCTGCTGCCGCAAAGCCACTTCCGAATGCCTGCGACGTCTTCGACGTCACGATCGCAAAAAAATATCTCGGTCCGACGGCGGCACAATCGCGTAGCGCGCAACCGAACCCGCACGAATCACAATGTCAGTATCGCGGCCCGAACGGCGTCATCACCGTGATGGCCGGCGAGTGGAGCTTCATTCATTCGAAAAATATGGGAGGCAAAGCAGTGAGCGGCATCGGAGACGAGGCTTACGACGGGATGTCCGGATTCGAGGCTCGCAAAGGCACGCTCGGCGTTTCCATCGACGCCATCTTGTCGAGCGGAGTCTTCACCGGCAAAGCCGCCGACGCCGAGGAGGCGAAGGCCAGCACTGTCGAGCACAAGATCGCAACGGATCTTCTCGCGAAGCTTTAAAACAAGGCGATTTGCGCTCGCTGTTAATGATGCGGCGGTGCTGCAGGTCGGCATGACGGCTGACCCAATCCTTGCCACTTGCCGCCTTTGCATACGTGGTTCTGCACGCACATCTGGTCGGTGTCGTCGTGGCAATGCTGACCTTCGTGCTCACACGCGCCTTGCAGCGTCATCGGGCAGCCGTCGTGTCGACAGCTCCAGCGCGTTGCCGTTGGGCAATCAGGGCACGGTCCGCTCGCGGGTATGGGCGGGGCTTGGCATCGACACGAGAAACCACTCGCGTAATTGCACTGCAGACCTTCGGTCGCGCACAGGCCCGCCTGCGGTTTCGTTCCGCACGCTTTCGGTAGTAGTGGCGCCGGCGGTCCAGCGTCGATTGTAATCGTCGCGTCGATGTCGGATGCGTCGGCGATTCCGAGCGGCGATGCAGCATCGTCGACGGCGCTTGCTGACGGCGTAGGTGCGCTGTCGATCGACGGCACCGAATGACACGCTGAAACGGCTAAAAATAAGCTGAATCCGAGCCAGCGCATCACGTGCTCAGTTCGAAGGAACTGTCGTTCCCGTCGCCGTCGGGTCGAGCAGGTCGCCGATGTTGTTCACCGTCTTGTCGCGCGTATTCAGCTGACCCGTCTGCTCGCCGAGCCAATTCCACTCGATGAACTTCACGAGCGACCCATGCTCCATCGGCACGTGCGATACGTAATTCTTTTTCACGAACGCGCCGATCGCCATCGTCGGAATGCGTGGTCCGTAAGGTTGGTTGTCGACCGCGCTGTTGGCCGGCGGCTTCACGTGATCGAAGTAACCGCCGCTCTCGTCGTACGTGACGATCACGAGTGTGCTGTCCGCGTAGCTCGAGGCCTCGATCTGCGTGACCAAATCGGTGACGAACTTCACGCCGTCCGAGAGCTTCGTTTTTACGCCGGGATGCTCGGTTTTGTAGCCGAGCGCTTTGACGTACGAGACCGACGGTAGTCCCGTTCCGGACGTGAGCGCGGCGGTCAGCGCGTCGGTGTCCTTCAGCGTGTCCGGATTGTCGACGGTGGACTTGTAGTAATCGAACGGCACGTCACCCG
>JBDTFL010000604.1:0-4112 GCA_039937955.1 Polyangiaceae bacterium
GCTTCGCACGAAGCTCACGCAGCGCCTCGCGCAATCCGCGCTTCGTCTCGATGAGATCCAAAAACAGGTCGTCGAGCTCGACGCGAAGCTCGCCGAGCTGCGCGTGCAATTCCGAGAAGGCATCCGCGACATCAAAGTGGCGCAGCCGCCGGTTCCGCCGCCGTGATATTTTCTGCGAGATCTAAATTCGAATCAGATTCAGATCCGGAAAAACCGATTGGGCGATTTGGACCTGCGATTCGTGGCAGGTGAAAAAGCAAACCTGCGTCGACCTCAAAAGCGATTTTAGAGCCGAAAACGAGGCTTTTGCGCGTTCGTGATCGAAGTTGACGAACACGTCGTCCATCACGACGGGAAGCGGCTCGTTCTTCTGACAATAGTCCTCGACGAATGCGAGCCGGATCGAAAGATAGAGCTGCTCGCGCGTGCCGGTGGACAGCTCGTCGAACGTGCGCTCGTCACCTTGCGACGTGACGACGCGCAGAATGGAATCGGCGAAACGCTGCTCGACGCGAACGTATTTGCCGCCCGTGATTTGCGAGAGCAGCTCCGATACGCTTTTCAATAGTGACGGTTGATTGTCGCGCTCGAAACGGACGATCGCTTCACCGAGCGCATGACGGGCAATGACGAGCGGTCCAAGACGGTCGATGAGCGTCGCGAGCTCAGCGCGCTTCGATTCGAGATCCATCGCAAGGCGTGCGGCACGCGCATTACCGTCGAGACTGGCCTTGTTCGCATCAGCAACGCCAGCCTCACGCAACGTTTCTGACCTTGTTTTCTCGGCGTCGGCGAGCTTACGCTGCAGCGTCGCGCGACGTGCGTCGAGCTCGAGAAGATTCGCGTTCACGAGGTCGTCGATCAGCGTGGGTAACGCTTCTTCGTTCGGCGCGAGAGAGGCGACTTGCTTGTCGAGGCGCACCAGCTCGCGCTCGATCGCGATGGCGCGCTCGGCCTTTTCGAGACGCTCCAGCAGGATCGAAATCGTCGAAGTGCCTTCCGCAACCGGCGCATCGATCAGCAGTGAGCGCAGTCGTTCGATGCGTTCGGCATGCGCCGCGATTCGTTTGCGTGCGATCTGGATTTGCGTACCGCGCTCGTCGGTGAGTCGAGCGCGTGCGGCCACCTCAGAGAGCGATCCAGCCAGATTACAGGCATCTGCGGGCCCGAACGCTGCGAAGGCTCCTGCGCGCGATGCCCATTGCGCGTCGAATGTCGCGATCGCCTCGCGCGTCTCCGCGACTTTTGCTTTTGCGCGATCGAGCTCCTCCTTGGCGCGGTTCGCGGCGGTGCGAGCATTCTCTTGAACGGCGACGTCCGACGCGCCGGCGATCAATGCGTCGATCGCCTCGTCCGCTTCCGCAACCGCGCGCTTCACGGCGTCGGCGAACGGCGTGCGATCTTTTTCGAGCCAGGCTTTGCGATCTTTGTTCACCCAAAGATCTTCCGGCTTCGCGAGAAGCTCGATGCCCCGATCGCGGCGATCCCTTCTTTTATCGACGATTTCGCGTGTTGGCGTCGCGGTGGTCAGCGCCACCGAGCTAGCTGCTTCATGACGACGCTCGGCCTCGGCAACTGCCTGGAGCGACGACACCTCGCGCTCTTCGAGTCGCGTACGCGTGCGCGCAAGATCCTGGAGCTGCGAGACCGTTCGTGCACTCGGCGCGTCGGCGAGCACGCGTTTCAGATCCCAGGCCGGATCGAGCGCGTTTGCGGCGCGCTGCAGCTCCTCGCGTTCGCCTTCATTTTTCGCGGCGGCGTTGTCGAGCTTTGCAGCATCTTCCGCGACGCGCGGTGCTTCGCGAGCGAGCGCACGAATTTCTTCGGCTTGCGCGACGATGCGACGGGCGTCGATGTCACCGAGCTCCGTGCGCTCTGCAGCGAGCGCGCGTCGTGAATCGAGAAGTGGTGCACCTTTCAAAAGTCGTTCGGCGTGCTCGAGCTCAGCGCGCAGCTTCGAGACCTCCGTGGTGAGCGTTTCGGCGCGTGAATTGCGGTCGAGCGCGCGCTCTACGGCTCGAGAAAAATCGTGTGATCGTAGCGATGCCGCCGCCATCTCTTCGGTCAGCTCTTTCATGCGCGCCGCTGCTTCGGCGATCGGACGATTCGAGCTTCGGGCATTCGGATTGAAGAGCTGATCGATCTGCGCGTCGAGCCGCGCGCGGATAGCTTGCACGTTGCGACCTCCGCCGAGCGCGCCGGCGTAAAGTGCAGACTGCATGTTTTTTTGCTTGAGCAATTCTTCGCCGCGCTCGAGCTCGCCGAGGCCGAACGCGAAGACGTTCGCGTAGAGCGATGCATTCGCTTGTCCCAAAAAGCGAGTGAGCTCGATCTCGCCGAACGGACGCGGCGGCAATCCGACGTTGCCGCTCACCACGTTTTTACGGCCTTTTCGTCGACGAAATTCGAATGCGTCGCCGTTCGCAAAGGTGCCGCTCGCATTGCCGGAGATCTCGTCGGCAGGATTGAAAAGATAACGAGAACGTTCCCCATAGCCGAACATCAGCTCCCGCAAGAACGCGAGGAGCGTCGTTTTCCCGGCTTCGTTTTCGCCGAAAAAAACCGTCGGCGCTTGCGACGCGTCGAGTGAAAATGTGCGTTTCGAAAAATGTCCGAAGCGCTCGACCTCGAAGCGAGACAGCTTCACGCCCGCTCCGCCTCGTCACTCGACAGAAGGTCGATCAAAATATTTTCGGCGTCGCTCACGTAGCGTTGGAGTTGTGCGGGGTCGTCGAGACGAACGCCTGCATCGTCAAGCGCCGGACCGATCTTCGCGCGAAGCGGTAAAAATAGGGGTTCCAGCTCTTTGGTTAAGCCGCCGCTAGCCGCGAGATCTCGTGTCGCGCGCAAAAGATCGCCCACCAGATCGCGAGCCGAGCGCAACGTCTCCAAATCGCTTAGCGAGGTGAGCGCGATCTCCACCTTCTCGACCCACGCCCGATCACTCGCATCACGAGCTGCTGCACGCACGTCCGCCACGAAGCGCGCGCGATCTTCGAGGCGCGCCAATTTTTGATGCGCACTGCTCGCTCCGGTGAACCCGATGCGTGTCGCCAGGACGCGGCCTTCGCTTTTTCGGTCGGCATCTTGAATCGCGCGTTTTACTTTTTGCACCAAGTCGTGTGGCGAGTCGTCGGCGTCTGCCGCAATTTCCAGCCGTTCCCAGCGCATCACGTCGCACGCAACGAAACGCGTTTGCGTGACGCGCCCGTCTTCGACGTCGACGACGACCGCACCTTTCGCGCCGGTCTCGCGCGCGTGCCGCCCTTGCGTGTTGCCCGAGTACACGACGTGAGGCGACGTCGAAAGCACCTCGTGCGTGTGCACATGACCTAGCGCCCAGTAGTCGTAGCCCTTCGCGCGCAATTCATCGACGCTGCACGGCGCGTACGAGGCGTGCTCGTTTCCGCCATGCGCGCCCGCAGCGTTGGTGTGCAAAATTCCGATGTTGAAGAGCGCGGCAACCGGTTCCGGAAACGTCGCTGCGAGATTCTCCGAGACGGCTGGAGTTGCATACGATCGCCCGTGAATTGCCACGTTAAATGATTGTAAAATACATGTTTCGGATTTACCGGATTGAAAGACCGTGACGTTCTCCGGCCAGCGAATGTGCGGCACGAGCTCACTCTGCAGATCGTGATTTCCCAGAACTACGAACGCCTGAATGCTCGCACTCTTCAGTCGAGCCAGCTCGCTCACCAGAAAAAGCGGCGTGTGAAAGTCTTTCCAGTCGCCGTCGAACAGATCGCCAGCGAGCACCAAGAACGCCGCTTTTTCGCGGATGCAAAGATCGACGAGATTTCGCACCGCCGAGCGCGTGGCTTCGCGCGCCAGCTCGACCGGCGCGCCTTCGTAACGCTCGAGACCGCGCAGCGGGCTGTCGATGTGAAGATCGGCGGCGTGAACGAATCGCATGGCGCGGCCCATTCTGCTACCACGCTCGGGTGGTGTCACCGAGCTTGGAATTCTCGGGCTCTGCTCTGCCGCGCTCGTTCTTCGAACGCGACGCACGCGTTGTCGCGCGCGCGCTCATCGGCACGCATCTCGTCACACGAATTGCGGGGAAAAATAGCGTCGTTCGCATCGTGGAGACCGAGGCCTATCGCGGACCC
>JBDTFL010000605.1:0-3965 GCA_039937955.1 Polyangiaceae bacterium
AACGATTTTTTCGCGTCGGACAAACGCACGCGATCTTGCGGACGCGTCGGACCGGCGAGGCTCGCTTCGACCGTGCGAAGATCGAGCTCGAGCGTATCGGTGTAGTGAGCTTCTTCCGCGCCATCGACCCGAAAGAACCCCTGCGCTTTGTAATAAGCTTCGACGAGCTTTACGAGCGACTCGGGGCGACCGGTGAGACGCAAGTACCGGAGCGTCTCGTCGTCGATCGGAAAAATTCCGCAGGTGGCGCCGTATTCTGGAGCCATATTTGCGATGGTTGCGCGATCGGCGAGCGAAAGTGCGCTGAGGCCGTCGCCGTAAAACTCGACGAATTTTCCGACCACGCCCTTGCGTCGCAACATCTGCGTGACGGTGAGAACGAGATCAGTCGCTGTCGTTCCTTCCGGCAATTCACCGTGCAATTTGAAGCCGACGACCTGCGGAATCAGCATGCTCACGGGCTGTCCGAGCATCGCGGCTTCGGCTTCGATTCCGCCGACGCCCCAACCCAAAACGCCGAGCCCGTTGATCATCGTCGTGTGCGAGTCGGTTCCGACCAGCGTGTCCGGATAAGCCATCACGCGATCCTTCGGATCGTGCTGAAGCTCCTGATCCTTCGACGTGAACACCACGCGTGCGAGGTATTCCAAATTCACCTGATGGACGATTCCGGTGTCCGGCGGCACAACACGGAAATTTTTGAACGCCGTTTGACCCCAGCGCAAAAATTCGTAGCGCTCCGAGTTACGCGAAAATTCCAGGTCCGCATTTTCTTTGAACGCGCCCTTCGTTCCGAAGGCATCGACCTGCACCGAGTGATCGATGACGAGCTCGACCGCTTGCAGCGGGTTGATCTTCTTCGGATCTCCTCCGAGCTTCACCATGGCGTCGCGCATCGCGGCCAAGTCGACGATCGCCGGAACACCCGTAAAATCCTGGAGAAGAACGCGACTCGGCGTGAACGCGATCTCGCGGTTGGGCTCGGCCTTCGGCTTCCAGTCGGCGAGCGCTTCGATGTCTTCCGCAGTGACCGATGTGCCGTCTTCGGTACGCAGCAAATTTTCGAGGAGAATTTTCAGCGAGTACGGAAGCCGCGCGGCCGCGGGAAATTTTTCGTAGAGCACATCCAAGCGGTGAATCGTGAACGAGCGATTACCGACCTGGAGCACGGCTTCACTGCCGAAAGAATTGGGCATTTGTCTTCCTCGAAGAAAAAGAGATCGGCGCGGAATGTAGTGCTAAAGAGCGCGCGCGGAAAGGCGAACGACGCGGAAAAAAAGGATTTCCGAACGAGCCGACGTCAGTGAGAGCAGCTCGCCCGCGCACCACCCTGCCCGGCATCCGAGAAATCGACCGCCATCGCAGGCGGGAATGTTGAACGATTCATTTCGCACTCCTTGGATCGTTGCGATGGATCGCTGCGATGCACGTATCGGCTTGATGACCCGTTGGCGCAGCCACCTCGTGGCTCTGACATGCGACGTGGAGATTTCGATTCGAAGATTTTTTACGGCGAGACCATTTTTTCTGGTCGCACGACCTCGTCGAATTTCTCGGCGGTGATGAGGCCGAGTGAGACTGCGCTCTCTTTGAGAGTAATCCCCTTTTTATGGGCGTTTTTAGCCACTTTTGCGGCGTTGTCGTAACCGATGGTTTGGTTCAATGCCGTCACGAGCATCAATGAATCGTTCAGATGCTTTTTGATGACCTCGCGATTCGGCTCGATGCCGACCGCGCAATTGTCGTCGAACGAATGACACGCATCACTGAGGAGCTTCACCGATTCGAGCAAGTTGTGAATCATCACCGGCTTGAAAACATTGAGCTCGAAATGCCCTTGGCTTCCGGCGAAACCAACCGCCGCGTCGTTGCCCATCACTTGCGTTGCGACCATCGTCAGCGCTTCGCACTGCGTCGGATTCACTTTGCCCGGCATGATCGAAGAGCCCGGCTCATTTTCCGGAATCAGCAGTTCGCCGATGCCGCAGCGCGGGCCGCTCGCGAGCAAACGAACGTCGTTCGCGATTTTGAATGCCGCGACTGCAACCACACGCGTTGCACCGCTGGCCGCGACGATCGCGTCGTGCGCAGCAAGTGCCGCAAATTTATTTGGAGCAGTGACGAACGGCAAACCGGTGAGCGTCGCGATTTCTTCGGCGACGATGCGTGCGTAATCGGGATGCGTGTTGAGCCCGGTGCCGACCGCGCTTCCGCCCAAAGCCAGCTCGTACAAACCGGCCAAACCCTCTTCCAGTTTTTTCTCGGCGAACGCCAGCTGCGCTGCCCAGCCGCTGATTTCCTGACCCAACGTGAGCGGCGTCGCATCCATCAAGTGGGTGCGGCCGATCTTCACGATGTCGGAAAAATCCCTCGATTTCTTCTCGAGCGTGGCGCGCAATTTTTGAACGGCGGGGATCAGCGTCTTCTTGATCTCGGTCGCCGCAGCAACATGCATCACGGTCGGAAATACGTCGTTCGACGATTGTGATTTGTTCACGTCGTCGTTTGGGTGAATCGGTTTTTTGGATCCCATCACACCGCCGGACATTTCGATCGCGCGATTCGAAATGACCTCGTTCGCGTTCATGTTCGATTGCGTGCCGGATCCGGTTTGCCAAACGACCAGCGGAAAATGATCGTCCAATTTGTTCGCGATCACTTCGTCGGCGGCGCGCACGATCAGCGCCGTCTTCGTGTCGTCCAGCTTCTTCAATTTCTGATTCGCGATCGCCGCCCCTTTTTTGACGATGCCGAACGCGCGGATCATCCCCGCGGAAAATCGGTGCCCGCCGATCTTGAAGTTCTGCAGACTGCGTTGCGTCTGCGCTCCCCAATAACGGTCAGCGGCAACTTCGATTTCCCCCATCGTGTCGGTTTCGATGCGCACGGCCATGATCACGGACCTCCGGTTCGAGGTCTCAGTACCACTTTCGCCGCCGAATTTTGCATAAAAGCCGAGCTACAGAAACGAAACGACGCCGCACCCCTTCTTCAGGCGCCGCGTCGCTCGGTCTTTCTGATTCCCCCAGGCACCGCCCCCTGAATAATGGTTCGTGGACGATGCCTGCGTCAGCCGAGGTTGCTCAGTTGCTGGTCTCGTCCTTCTCTCCGCGACGCTTTGCACCCGTCGCCATTCCGCCTTTGCGACCAGCGACGCGTGCCTCTTCGCTGTTGAAACGATGTGCGGTGCCGGCGCGTTGCGCCGCTTTGCCGCCACGGCTCGCAAGCTCGCTGACGAGCTTCGGATCCATCGCCGCGAAACCTCGCTTGCGACGTGGGGTCTCTTCGGTTTTGCGCTGCTCAGAAATCTGTGAATTCGTATCCGTCAAAGCCATGGTGAGCTCCTTTCGATTTTCTTCCGAGTCGTAGCTAAGCATTGAGCGCGCCATGCATGATCGCAGGCAAAACTCCCTGTCAAATGCGTATGAGCCTTGTAGCGTTTCGCCTCATGCGCCAGAGCGGTGAGCGGAATAGCTCACCAGCCTGTGCCCGTCTTGTGGAGAAGTGTTGAAACGTGGCAAGGGGACGATGACAAAACATGAACGCGGATGAGCGCTATTTCAGATTTCTTTACGGGGGACAGACTGCGCACGGCACCGCGCTCTTTGTCCTCATGGTGATGACAACTCTCGTCGGCGGCGGATGGGGAATGCTCGTCGTCCTTCCGTTTCTCGCGCGCGAAAAAACGCGCAAGGTGAGCGCGGCATTGCTCGTGACATTTGGCGTCGCTGCGGCGGTCGTCGCCATTTTGAAAAATTCAGTGGGGCGCGCGCGTCCGTTCGTGTCGCTCACTGGCGTGTCGGCGCTCTACGGAACGCCCACTGGATTTTCGTTTCCGAGCGGTCATGCCACGGGAAGCTTCTGTTTTGCGGGTTTCATCGTTGGCATCGCCATTCGGCTCGCACGCGAAAATCATGCACGCAAACGCGACGCGATCCTCGGCGCATTCGCCGCGCTCGCATTCG
>JBDTFL010000606.1:0-4726 GCA_039937955.1 Polyangiaceae bacterium
GTCAAAATTCCGGGAGCCACGATCAAGTCGCGCGCGATCGGACCGACCACGCCGTTGCTGCTCGACATGAGCTTAACCTCAACATGGAGATTGTCGCCGGTGTTGCTGTTGGTTGCTTGTGCCCACGCCGCCTGATCGATGGGCTGGTGATATTGCGACGGGCCGCTCACCGCGTAGTAGCCCTGAAAGTCGTAACCAGCCTCCGACAGATGAATGTAAACTGCACTGATTCCGGTGAGGCTCGATTCCCACTGCAAAAGCGGCGCAAATTGGCCGCGCGGGAACACCGTTTTGTCGTACGGATAGAGCCAACCGAGCTCCGCTTTGGTGGTCGGTGGATTGTTGGTCGTGGTGAGTGAGCCTTCGACGCCGCCGTCGACCGCGCCGCCGAGCCCTTCGCCGCCGACGCCGCCGATTCCACCGACGCCCGCTTCCGGAACGCCCCCATCGCCGTAATTGTTACCGACTTGCGTCGAGTGAATCGTGACCGTGATCTTCGTCGTTGCGATCGATCCGCCGTACGCGGCGCTAACTGTTCCGACACCCGCGACGGTGCCTCCTGCCGTGAACACGCCGCTTCCCGTCACCAAGCTTCCGAGCTCGCCGCGATCGAGCGACCAGCTCGCCGCAACTTGTGACCCAGCGATCGTCTTGGCGATGAAGTTGACCGAGCTCACCGTGACGACGCCATTCGTGATGGTCACGTCGACGATTGGATTCGGTGGCGTGATGACGAGCGCTTGTAGGCTGCCGTCACCACCATTTGCACCATCACCACCGAATCCGATGACGTTGCCATCGCCAAACGTTTGCCCGTCACCGTTGCCGCCGTCGTCGCCCGTCGGAAATGTTGCGCCAGTGTCGTCACCGCCACATCCGGCAGCCCAGCAGCCAGCCGCAACGAGCGTCGTTATCGCGAGCACGGAAAGATTTCGACGAAGGCGTTTCAAGTGAGCCATTGAGCAGTGCGTCCTTTGGAGTTTGTCTTTGTCTTGCGCGCGCGCCGATTCGGCCAAAGCACGCACGAGTCCTAACTAGCCATCATGCAATGGCCGGCTCCCGTTGCATACTTTTCTGGCGCTCGTTTTAAGCTAGTTTTTGCGATGTATGGTGAGTGGCGGCGCATGTGCGCACTCTGGACGCACACTCTGGACGCCTGCGCGTAGCTCGGCTTGGACTCTGGACGCCTGCGCGTAGCTCGGCGGCTTGTTCAAGGCGCCCGACCTGTGCGAGAACCCAGAAATGCGTTTTCCGGTCATCTGCGACACGCCCGTGCTCGCACTTCTCGTACTCGGAGTCGTACTCGGAGTCGTACTCGGAAGCAGTGCGATCGTCGGTTGCTCGAAGAGCGAAGCGTCTTCAGTAACCGTTGCGGAGAGTGCAAGCGCGCTGGCGTCGTCCTCGGCTCCCGTGTCGGCGATGGTTGTAAAATACAAGCTTCAGACCGACGGCAAGACGGCGATCGACATGCCGGCTCCGAGCGAGCACATCAAAGCGGCGACGAGCGTGACCGACGGATCGCTCGACGTCGACCTCATGAACGTCACCAACACACGCGGAGAAGTGAAGGCGGACCTGACGACGCTTGCGACCGGCACCTTCGACGATGCGACCAAAAACTCGAGCCAAACAGACCATGCGCGGAACTGGCTCGAGGTCGGAAGTCTCGTCACGCCACAGGTCAAAGAGGCCAACCGCTGGGTAGTTTTCGCGATCCGATCGATCGACGGTGCGAGCGCAACCGACATCACGAAGGTTGCTCCAACTCAAGAAGGTGGAGAGGACATCCGCACGGTTACGCTCACCGCGCACGGCGAGGTTCTTCTGCACGGTCACAAGTCGAACAAGGACGCGACGCTGGAAGTGAAGATGCACTATCCGGCCGGCACACCGTCTGATTCGAAGCCGACCAAGATCGACATAGCCACCAAGACGCCGCTCCACATCGTGTTGGCGGAGCACGACATCAAGCCGCTCGACAATTTCGGCAAGCTCGCGACTGCTTCACTCGGACTGCTCGGCACCAAGGTCGCCAATTCGGCAGACGTCACGCTGAGCTTCACGGCGGTGCCGCAGTAAGAGTTTTTCTCACACCGAGGAAAAACGGATCGCGAATGCGCGCCGGTTTGAAACCTTCACGCGGTTGACGACGTAGAGTGAGGGGCCTATTCCTAGATCCCTCACGAACGGGCGGGAAACAAGCGTGTTTGTCGTACGTCCCAATTTTGGCGTTCAATTCTAAGGAGCAATCACGATGCGACCGAACCTCTCTCTTCATACATTCGCTGGTGTTCTTGCGGCTCTCAGCACGACCGCGCTGATTGCGTGCGGTGGTGACAAACCGGCCGCCGACCCGACCGCAGCCGGAGCCGCAACCGACACTGCGCCGACGACTGCCGCGCCGGCAACCACGGACACATCCGCCGCTCCGGCATCGAGCGCCGCTCCTTCATCGATGACGACGCCGTCGACCGGCGCCGCAAGCGGAGCAGCCGCGGCCGCAACGCCGACCGCCGCCGACACGAGCAACGCAGCAGCCGCCGCAGCGCCCGCCGGAACCACGGCAGCAGCCACACCAGCTGCGAAAAAAGGCACCAAAGCAGGCAAGAAACCGGCGTCGGGCGCAGCAAGCTGCGGCGCAGGCACCTGCTCGTCAGACAAGAAAAATATTTTTTGATAGCGAGCTACGCGCAGGCGTCTAGAGAATGCTGAGCGGCGTTGGCCTCGGTTTGAGATGGGAGTTTCTCGATGAATTGGTCGAGATGCTCCCATCGTCGTTTTCGCAGCTCGATTTTCTCGAGATTTCTCCGGAAAATTACGTTGGACGCGGCGGTCACGTGACCGCGCAGCTCGCGCGTTTGCGTGAGCGTTACCCGCTTCTTTCGCACGGTTTGACGATGTCCCTCGCGGGCACCGAGCCGTTTGATGCAGAATACATGCAATCGCTACGCGCGTTTTTGAGCGAGACGAAGGTCCCCTGGCATTCGGACCATCTCTGTTTTTCGATCGCAGGTGGGGGTCGCGTTCTCCACGATTTGCTGCCGCCGAAGATGACGAGAGCGTCGGCAACGCGCGCAGCGGATCGCGTGCGTCGTGCGCAAGACGTGCTCGGCGTGAAAATGGCGATCGAGAACATCAGCTTTTATTTGCCGCCCGGCGAAGACGAAATGTCCGAAGCGGATTTCGTGGGCGAGGTTTGTGAGCAGGCAGATTGCGGGCTGATGCTCGATGTAAACAACGTCTACGTGAACTCGGTGAACTTTGATTTCGATCCGAAGAAATGGCTGGATCGCGCGCCTCTCGAGCGCGTCGTACAAATGCACGTCGCGGGCGGTGAATGGGTCGACGACATCGAGGGGGCAGGGCGCACGCTAATCGATTCGCACGGCGCCGACGTTCCGGATCCCGTGATGGATCTCTTCGAGAAGGCGCTCGAGCGCACCGGCGCGGTTCCGGTGATCGTCGAACGCGATCAGGCGATTCCGCCGCTTCCAGATCTCTTGAAAGAGGTCGCTCGGGTGCGTGCCGTTTTTGACCGCGCAACGAAACGAATTTAAGCCGCGGCGCCGCCGAGCAATACACCGCGCTCGCCGAGGTCCGCGAGAAATGCAGCGACGCTGGCCAAGAGCAAGTCGTCAGACGCGATGTTCTCTTCGCGTGTGCTTTGCGCGAGCGCGTCTTTCAGGACCGCACCAGACATGCAGGCCGCGACGAGCCGCGAAAAAAATGGCGTGAGCTCGAGCTCCTCCACGTCATTCTCCGCGTTGCGATAGACCAGAAGTGAAACCGCGCGTTTTTCCGGCTCGCTGAAATCGTCGAGATTTTCAGGCAATTCATGAACTGCGTGCTGAAATGCTTCGAGCCGCAAGGCGCGCGAAAAAATCAGCGGCCGCGCAAGGTGGACGTCGGCGAGCGACATGTCTCCATCGTCTGGCGCGCTGTCCACTGCGAATAGTGCGGCTTCGTAACGCGCAAGCTCGATCCATTTTTCCGAGACGCTCGTGTTTCGCCAAAAGGCGGCCGCCCAAATCACGAGCTCACCGGGAACGTCACGCATGTAGTGCGTGCGCGGCCCCGACTCGTCCAAAAATGCGACGAACGCTTTGTCGAACGCGTCGTCGTGATGACGATTCATGCGCGCGCGCGACTTCGGCAAAAGCTTGAAGACGGTGCTCGCCAAGCCAGAGCGCACGAGCCTGCGATAGACGGCGAGGGGGCCGGTTGGTTTTTCATCGCGAGCAAAACAGATTCGCGCGAAGAGCTCTTCTCGCTCGGCGTCGCTGCTGAACTCCTGCGCGGCGCTCGGATCGCTGCTTTGGTTTTCCGCTTTGGTCACTCGAAAGTGAATTTGTAGCGCGCCGTCGCGCCGTCGGTGATGCCGACGTTGGCGATTTTTGGATCACCCTTCGCCGGATCACAACGAAGCTGGTGTGCCCCTGCGGCGATTTCCACCGAGACCGGAGTCGGGCCTTTCGATTGGCCGTCGACGAAGAGGGTGCACCACGGAGTGGCTGCAACCAGCAATTTTCCGCTGCCTTTCGTCACGGCGCCCGTCATTCCGTTCTTCACGACCGGAAGTGAGTCGACGCTGATCGAAGGCGGCTCGTCGATGTCTCCGATGGCCTTCGGTGCTGCAGCCGTGTCAACAGCGACGGCGGTCGTTTCGATTTTCGGCGGGGTCGTCTGCGCAGCTGCTTCTGCACTATGAGCAGCCGGCTTTTTGATC
>JBDTFL010000607.1:0-2735 GCA_039937955.1 Polyangiaceae bacterium
GGGTGGATGGCTCAATAACCAACCTTATCCGGTGCCTCTCCACACGGAGTCGCAACGAATGTCGGCGCGTCACAAGCGCTTGCTGAAAGAAGGCGAATGCGAGGGCTCAGCGGATGTAATCGCGCAGGATCTTGCGGAGGCTGTCGATTGAAAACGGTTTTTGAAGCGACACGTTCGGCACGCCGTCCAGAAACGCGCGCGCTTCACGCGAGAATGCGCCGCCCGTGAGGAACACGAAACGCGTAGCGAGCTCGGGCCGGGTCGACGAGATTGTCTCGTAGAGATCGGCGCCGGAGATTCCGGGCATTGCCAGATCGCACAAAATTACGTCGAAAATTTCTTCACCCAAAAGTCGCTCGAGCGCGCGCGCGCCTTCGTTTTCGACGAAGACGTCGTGGTCTCGAGTGAGCACGCGCGCCGTGCTTCGCGCGACGGCTGGATCGTCGTCGATGATGAGGATGCGCCCGCGTCGCCACGCGCCGACGGTCCCTCCGCCGCGCAGCGTGGCGCGCGCTTTTTCGGCGGGCCTGGTCGGCGGGAGGGCGACGCGAACGCAGGTGCCCTCGCCGAGCGTGCTGTCCATGGTGATTTCGCCGCGCAAAGCTTGGACGATGCCGCGGCAGATGCTGAGACCGAGCCCGCGATCCTCGCCGAACGGCCGCGTCGTGAACTCGCGATCGAACACGTGAGCAAGCTGCTGCGGCGCAACTCCGTGACCCGTGTCGCGCACTTCGATCACCGCACGACCCACGTCGTCCGTGAAGGTGACGATGCGGATCGAATTTTTTTCGGGTGCACCTTCGTCGATGGAGTCAGCGGCATTCGACAAAAGGTTCGTGAAAAGCTGCGTGAGCTCGCCTTCGTTCGCTTGAACGAAGGGCGTCGTTCCGTATTCGCGGCGAATGCGAGCGCGCGACCCGACCATCGAGTCGATCGCTTTTGCAGCCAAATCCAGCACGTTTGGGAGATCGACCAGCGTGGCGGCTCTACTGCGCGCGCCCGCAAAACGATGGAGCTCGTGCACGATTCCACGGACGCGCTCGGCGCCTTCGCTGGCTTCGCGCAAAATTTCTCCGAGCTCGGAAAGCTCCGCTTCCACCGACGACCGCTCCACGACGCTCCGCTCGCTCAGGTGCGCGCGGATACTTTCGATGCGGTCGGTCGCCGCCGACATGTTCGAGATCACGTACGTGAGCGGGCTGTCGATCTCGACGGCGGTTCCGGCCGCCATCGCTCCGACCGACACCAAGCGCTCCGCGACGCCGAGTCGTTTCTCGAGGATCATGCGATCACTCACGTCGTGCAGCTCGACGACCCGTTCGCCCGGCGCCGCAACGTGGAACGTTTTGGGAAGCCGCTGGCCTTGGGCTCGACTAGCCGGCTGGCCGTCGACGGAAACCAACTTCAGCACGTCGGCCAATGATTTTCCGACCGCGTCGCGCGTTCGCAAGGCGGTGAGCCCCTCCGCGCTGGCGCTCAAAAATCTCACCACGCTGCCTGCGTCGATGGCGATCAAGATCTCTCCGGATCCGTCGAATTCGGCCGAAAACCAGCGCTCTTTTGCAGCACTCGCTTCGAGCTCGTGCTTGTGAAGCGCTACGTCGATCGCCGTCTTCAGCTCGCGATCGGTGAATGGCTTGATGAGGTATCCGTACGGTGACGTCGCTTTCGCGCGCGCGAGCATCGCGTCGTCGGGGAACGCGGTGAGGTAGACGACCGACACGTCGAACCTCTCGCGAAGCTGCGCGGCGGTCGCGATCCCGGCATTTTCGCCGCCGAAACCAACGTCGATCAAAATGAGCGACGGCCGCTCACGCTCGATCGCCGCAAGCAGATCGCTCGCGGTCGCTACCGTGGCAGCGACGCCAAATCCGAATCCGCGCAGCGTGGTCGCAAGCTCCTCGGCGCTGCTCGGTTCGTCGAGTGCAACGAGGATCGACGCGTCCATTTGCCGCGAGAGTAACAGCTCAAAACGTCGCGTGTAGGGTGACCGTATCCGCGTCACTCGCGGTCGAAACTACGGTGTCGGCGGTTCCGTGGAGCGTGTAAGAGCCGCCCGCCGTTGCGGGTGCGGTCACCGTCGTGAGCGTGACGCTGATGCTGGTGGTGTGCGTGTAGCCGATTGCTCCGCCGTCCTCGTAAACGTCGGCCGACGGCGAGCATCCGGTTCCCCCACTTGTCTGGCCGAAGGTGCCTGTGCCGATGGGATGTGGCTCAGTGCACTGAATGACGGCGCTGATGTCCGCCGTGTTCGCCGCGAGCTGGAAGCGATCGGAAGTGGCGCTCGGAGCGATGACCGCAACCGTGCACGGGATGGATCCGCTGATCGCCGAGCCCGCAGCCTTGCCCGAATACGTCGCCACGCATCCAGCCGATCCGCTGTCGCTCGTTTGTTCGCCACTATCCCTCGCGACTCCGGAATCACCGGAATTTGAAGGCGATCCGTCGTTGCTACTGCCAGCGTCGGTGGCGTCGGACGGACCAGATGACGATGAAGACGAACAAGCTCCAAGAAACAAAAGAGCGAGCAAGGGCTTTCGCATTCGACAATCGTAGCGCCAATCTCGTTCGATCAACTAACCTCACGCGTCGTGCGTTTCGGCCTCGTAGCGTTGCTGGCTCTGTCGTTTTTTGCAGCCGCATGTCAGCGCGGAAAAAAACCGCCGGCCGTGAAAAACATCACGCAGATCGCGGCGGGTAGCGGTCACGCGTGCGCGCTCTTTCGCGACGGCGCG
>JBDTFL010000608.1:0-3597 GCA_039937955.1 Polyangiaceae bacterium
GGCGCGGAGGTTTGCGAAGCAACCCGAGCACCGGCGGGTGGGGGCACCAAAAAAACAAAAAAAAGAGAGTTGAGGTTTTTTATTTTTTGCGGAGTCTCAGGCTCGTCTCTTCGAAATCTTTCGGCGCGGGCTCGTTCCAGCGCATGTCTTTGTCGAGCGCGGGATGGTTGAAGCCCAGCTCCGCGGCGTGCAGCATGACGCGCGGCGCAGCGATCGGCTCTCGATCATAATTGCGGATGTAGACGCGCTCGCCAACGATCGGATTTCCTTCTTCACTCAGGTGCACGCGAATCTGATGCGTGCGTCCGGTTTCGAGACGACACGAGATGAGCGTCGCGCCGTCGAGACGATCGACGATCTCCACGTGCGTCACGGCCAGCTGCGCTTGCTCGCGCGGAATCGGCTTTTTTTGTCGCTCGATCGAACCGCGCAAGCCATCCCCGCGATTCGGAACGAGATGCGTACGAATCGTTTGCGCCTTCGCTTCGCCATGCACGATCGCGAGGTAGCGGCGATGCACCGTGTGCGCGCGGAACTGATCGGTCAGACTCTTTTTCGCCGTCCAGGTGCGCGTGAACACCAAAAGACCGCTGGTCTCTTTGTCGAGACGATGCACCACGCCGAGCGGTGATCGTCCTTTCGTTTTTTCACGCGCCTCCAGCGTGCGGCGGACCCGGTCGTCCAGCGTGTCGGTCTCCGTTTCGTCGTACGCAATGGTGCTGATGCCCGGCGGCTTGCTCACGATGACGACGTGCGGGTCGACGTAAACGATGCGATCGGCCTCGAGCCGCGAACGATTCGGCCGGGGCGCGTTCATGTTCAGCTCGATTTCGGCGCCGACGATGAGCTTGCGCGCGTCGTCGGTCACGACCTCGCCATTCACCCGAATTTTGCCGGTCTCGATCAGGCCTCGCGCCTTGCCCCAGCTCAAATCGAACGCCTTGCGGACCGCACCGGCCAGCTGGGTCGCTTCGCTAACTACGTATTTTTTGGGGGTTACGGTCTTCTTCTCGGGCATCTGAAATTTCGATTAGCGAGCTATTTACGATCGTCGGTCGTTTTCGAGTATCTTGGGTTTCCGAAGCCACTCGTAGCACCACCCGCGTAGCGATACTTAAGGACCATCCCGTGCCGAAGACTCTGCTCGCCGTCGATGACAGCGCCACGATGCGCAAGGTTTTGGAGATCACGTTCGGAGGCGACGACTTTCAGGTCGTGACCGCCGACAATCGCGACAAAGCGCTCGCCCAACTCGCGGGAAAACCGGCTGTCGTTCTCATCGACGCCGCTCTCGGCTCTGGCGACGAAGGTTACGCGCTCTCGAAAGAGGTCCGCTCGCGCGACAACGACGCGGTCATCATTCTCCTCTCGAGCCGCCATGCTCCATACGACGCAGCCAAGGGAAAAGATGCCGGCTGTGACGACTTCATGGACAAGCCGTTCGACACCACGCAAGCGATCGACAAGGTGAAAAAAGCTGTCGCGGCACGCGCGGGCGGAGGCGCCCAAGTCGCAGGGGCAACGGCTCCCGCCGCGAATGTTCCAGCACCCGCACCGGCTCCGGCCCCCGCGCCGATCGCCGCAAAACCGGCACCTGCTCCGGCACCCGCGCCCGCACCAGTCGTCGCAGCGAAACCTACGGCATCTCCGTTTGGTGCCCCCGCAGCTGCAGCTCCCGCGCAAAAATCGCGTTCAGCCACGCTCATGTTCGGCGGTGAGGTGAATCCGTCCAAGAGCCCGGGCGCAGGTCCGGTCGCTCCGGTCATTCCGGGTGGAAACGCGCCGCCCGCTGGTTCGGGCGGCCGACCGGTTCCCGCAAAGCCTTCGCCGGAGCTCGTCGCAACTGCACAAAGCGCATCGCACGCGCCCGCACAGCCGGCAGCACGTTCTGGTAGCGGCGCTGGTGGTGGAAGCCACGTCGCAGCGGCCGTGAATGGTCAGCTCGGCGCGAAGCTCAGTGAGCTCGGTCTGTCGAAAGATCAGGCCGAAGCGGTCATGGCGCTCTCGCGCGAGGTCGTCGAGCGCGTCGTGTGGGAAGTCGTTCCGCAGCTCGCCGAAGTGATGATCCGCGAAGAGCTCGCCCGTCTCACAAAAGAGTAGTGCTCGCGAACGAGTAGTGCTCACGACGAGCAAATTTCTACTCAAACGAAAGAGGGCGACCCGCATCATCGCGGATCGCCTTTTTTTTCGACGTTTTGTGTCTATTGAGAAGAGATTTTTTAGAGCTCGGCGCGGCAGAGCGTGAATTTGTTGTCGAGGTTTTTGTCCGTGACCTCGGCGAATGTCTTCGGCGAAATCTCGTTCTTCAGGCCGCCGACGCGTTGGTGCTCGGTAATGAAATACATCACGTGGTGACCCTTTTCTTTTTCGCCTTTGAGCCACGTGACGAATGGCGCGCCTGACGAGACGAACGCCGGAACGTGATTGCCCGTGTAGAAGTTCTCGCCCTTCCAGTTCATTTGGTAGGCGACGAGCGGCTCTTCGGGTGACGCCCGCATGCGGTAATACTGCGTGATGATCTCGTGCTGGCCCCAGTGCTGGGCGGTCTTCATCATGTAGTCGTCGACGCCCCAAATGGCCCACGCGAACGCAAACGCGACGAAGCCGAAGGTGGCGTAGCGACGAGTGCGACGTGCTGCGAAGAGGACCGCGATGAACGCCGCGCCGATCGTGAAGAACCAGATCGTTTTCGAGAAATCGAGATTCTCCGGCCAGCCGCGGCGATAGTTGTAGGTGAAGAGCTGGAGCAGACGGATCGCGCCCGGTTGATCGGCGCCTTCTGGAGTCACCGCCATGTCGCGACCCGCGAGCAAAATCACCATGGCTCCAGCGAGCGCAGATGCGCCGACCATCACGCCTTCGTGTGATGCACGTCTTTCGTCAGCGTCGCCCCGCTCCCCTGCGGCTAGCCCGAGCGGCGGTTGCGAGCGATAGCCCTCACGCGGCACATCTCCTTGCGATTTCGTGCGCTCGCCCGACAGCAGAATGTCGTCGAGCACGATTCCGATCAGCATCGCGATCGGCGGAATGGCGGGCAAAAGATAGTGGTGGAACTTCGTGCCCATGAGTGAAAACAGGACGAACGCGAAGATGAACCACATGCCGAGAAATACCGAGACATCGCCGCGCTGACCATCGCCTGCGTCACGCCGGCGCAGCCAATACACGAGCCCCAACGGCGCAAAACCAATCCATGGAAATGTCGCGTAGCCGAGCTGCCAAATATAAAAACGGAAGCTCGTGTCGTCGCCTTCGTTCGTGTCGTGCACGTGCTCGAACGCGCGGTTGAACATGTCGTGGAAGATCAAACGGTCGGTGAATTGCGCGCCGTGGCGCACGTACATCGCGACGTACCAAGGCATCGCTACCGCGAGGATGATGAAGAGCCCGCTCAGCATTTCCATGCGGAGTAATTCGCCGAAGCGTTTGTTCGCGCAGATGTAGGCGAAGCCGCAGACCATCGGCAGACCGAAGCCGGCCGGGCCTTTTGCCATCGTGCTGATCGCCGCCATGAGCCACGCCGCGTGGTAGCAAAGTCGGCGCACGCGACGCTCGCCCCAGTTCGTATAGAGGAGGAGGCCGCCGATGCTGCCCCAG
>JBDTFL010000609.1:0-7477 GCA_039937955.1 Polyangiaceae bacterium
TTTTCTTTTTTTTGCCGAGCCCGACCAGCGCGCGCATGTCGTCGGAAACATTTCCCGCGTAGACGGCCTCCGGATTTTTAAGCAGCGCCTTCGCGCATTCGATCATCTCTTCTGTACGACCGCGAAACGCGAGGAGCTCCGCGGCCGATGCGGAGGCCGACGCATCACCTTTGCGATGCAGATCGAGCAGCACCTCGAGCGCGAGGTCGACCTCGCCTCGCAAGGCCGCGGCCACCGCCTGCTTCCGATTTTTCGGTTTGCCTGCCGGAGCTTTATGCGGCCTTTTTTTCGGTGGTTTGTAACGCACGAGCACGCGCGGCTTCGCTTTTTTTGCGGGCCAAAGTTGAAGACGAATGCGCTCGTGCTTTTCGAGATTCGTATGCGTCGACCGCACGCGCCACGTTCCGGGCGCGACCTTCCAACGTTTCGCGTCCGGCAAATAATCCGTGCAGCCCAGCACGACGAGCGTGTCGCCGAGATTGATGCTCGCCTCGGTTATGTGATCGCCTTTGGTGAGCGGAGGCGGCTCGCGAAGGATCTCCACCTGCACATCGACATCGGCGACGTTCTCGGTTGCGATGCCGACGATGTCACCCGCCGCAGCGACGCGATCGTCCGTCGCTTGCGCGGTCCAAGCGTCGCCGAGATCGCCCTTCGATTCGTCCGTGCAGACGTGAATCTGGCGATAGTCGGCGTAGAGCTTCACGTACCGCGATCACCGATCGGCTTATTTCTTCGAGTCTCGGTCTTTTTGCATGCGCGCCATCTCTTCTTCGAGCCGACGCACGGTGCGTTTCAAATCTTTCACTTCGTCTTCGGTAGCCAGAGCCATCGCCTTCGCGATTTTTTCGGCCTGCTCCTGCGCGATGCCTTGCGCTCTTCCGGGCAGGCTCATGGCGGTCATCACCGCTTTCATCACCCGCTCGTCCTGCATCAACCGCATGACGCGGGGATCGCTCATCAGCTTCATGCCTTGTTTAAGCAGATTCTTTTTGATGTCGCTCATGTTCGGGAGGTCAGCTTACCTCAGACTTTTCGATACGTGGTCGCGATGGCGCGGAGCGTCGTGGGGAGCACTTGCGCTTGGCGAGTTTAACTCTAGTGGGCCTTAACGGCCCCTCATTTCCTGCGAAAATGAGCCTCCCCGCCCTCGCTTACGCAAAGCGTTTTCTCCGAAAACGCGAAGTCCAAGATCGCGAACGGATCGGCTCGCAATCGCGAGCCCACCGACTGCATTTTCGCTTGGCAGTCCGTGGCCGAGTGAAACGAGGCGATACTTCCGCGATCTTGGAACGCGCGTTTTGCAAAGCAAAACGCTTCGCGTAAGCGACGACGGGGAGGCTCATTTTGCAAAGCAAAATGAGGGGCCGTTAAGGCCCAGCAGGACAAAGACTCGCCAAGCGCGAGTGCTCCGATCCACGCTCCGCGCCGTCGCGATCACGCCCTGCCAAGCGCCAGTGCTCCAGACGACGCCCCGCGCCACCGCGATCACGCCCTGCAAAAACCCATCATTCCTTTGCATCCCCCCGCGCAAAAATAGACGCCACGTAATTAAGGACGTCAGTCGCAGACACTTCGTTGTATCCAAAATTCTTAATTAGACGCGTTTTGATGATGTCGATCTTCTCTTGCGTGTCTTTGTCGACAACCGCACTGACCAGTGTCTTGAGCTTGATCGAATCTTTTTGATCTTCGAAAAGCTTCAATTCGAGGGCTCTGCGCAATCGGTCGTTGGTTTGCCAATTGAATTTCTTGTTGTCGACGGCGAGCGCGCCGATGAAATTCATGATCTCGCGTCGGAAGTCGTCTTTGCGATTTTCCGCGATCTCGATCTTCTCTTCGATCGATCGCATCAAGCGCTCGTCCGGCTCTTCGTCTTGGCCTGTGTAGCGATTCTTCACGCGCTCTTTGAGCGTGTAGGCCTTGATGTTGTCGATGTAGTTGCCGGCGAGCTTCGCGATTGCGTCGTCGTCGGCGCTGATGGCGCGCTGCACTTCGTTTTTCACCATCTCCTCGTATTCGCGTTTTACGAGGCTGATGATTTCGGTGTAGCGCTTTTTCTCTTCTTCGTTCGTGATGAGCGAGTGATGGCGCAGGCCTTTTTCAAGCTCATTCAGCACCATGAACGGATTGATGGTGCCTTCACCTGAATCGTTCACCAGCGCGTTCGAGATTTTGTCTTGAACGTAGCGCGGCGAAATTCCCGCCATGCCTTCGCGTTTGGATTCTTTGCGCAGCTCTTTGACGGTGTCTTGCGTGTAGCCCGGCAAAACTTTCCCGTCGTAGAGCTTCATCTTTTGCATGAGCGAAAGATTGTGCTTTTTGGGATCTTCGAGACGCGTCATCACCGCCCACATCGCCGCAACCTCGAGCGTATGCGGAGCAATGTGCTTGCTCTTGATCTTGCGACTGTTGAAATCTTTTTCGTAGATCTTGATCTCTTCAGTCAGCTTCGTGATGTACGGGATGTCGATTTTGATCGTGCGGTCGCGGAGCGCTTCCATGAACTCGTTGTTCAGGAGCTTTTTGTATTCCGCTTCGTTGGTGTGACCGAGGATCACTTCGTCGATGTCGGTCTGCGCGAATTTCTTCGGCTTGATCTTGTGCTCCTGCGAAGCGCCGAGCAGGTCGTAAAGGAACGCGACGTCGAGCTTGAGAACCTCGATGAACTCGACGATGCCGCGATTGGCAATGTTGAACTCGCCGTCGAAGTTGAACGCGCGCGGATCCGAATCAGAGCCATATTCAGCGATCTTCCGGTAGTTGATGTCGCCGGTGAGCTCTGTGGAGTCCTGATTCTTTTCGTCTTTCGGTTGGAAGGTGCCGATGCCGACGCGATCTTTTTCGCTGAGCACGAGACGTCGAACGCGAATGTGGTTCTCGACCATCTTCGCCCAGCTGCCTTCGTACTTCGTCATCAAGTGTTTGAAGATGAAGCGGCTCGCCGGATCCATGTCGCCGTCGACGTGAATTCGATACTGGTCGTTAGAGAGCCCGAGCTCGCCGATCACGCGATCACGCCACTCGAGCGGAATCACGCGCAGCGGCTCTTCGTTCATCGGGCTCGGAAACGTGTCAGTCTCGGTGCCCGTTCCCGCGAGGCCGGTTCCGGCAAGATTCACCCAGTCGAACGCGTAGAGCGCGCCGTCGGGCGTGCGCGAGTACTGCTCGATTCCGAGCTTCAAAAGCCGGGCGATCGTGGACTTCGATGATCCGACCGGACCATGCAACAAGATGACGCGCTTCTCGGGACCGTACCCTTCGGCCGCCGCTTTCAGAACGTGCACCAAACGCATCAACGGAATGTCGAGTCCGAAGATCGCGTTCGCGCCGCCATTCTGTTCGTCTTTGAAGAAGTTGTATCTTACAAGTTTCTTCTTGTTGTCGATGTACTCCTCGGTGCCGTACGAAATGATCATGTCGTACACGCGCTGGTATGCATTGCGCGTCACCTGCGGCCGGTCCCGCACGATCTTCAAGTAGTCCTCGAACGTCCCTTCCCAGGTGAGCTCGCGGTACAGGTCGTAGTCCTGCAACGCGGCGATGCGTTCGATCATCGGGTTCGCGGCCATCTCAATTCTCCTTGCCGGCTGGGCGGCGCCGGCTCTTACTAGAAGATACCACGCTCCGATTTTCGCAAGATCCGCCGCAAAAATGTCGGTTTGTCGAACGCTGCCCCGGACAGGATGGAAGCCCGGGACGTTTCGTCCAAACGAAATGCACGGCTTGCTGGACGGACCTGCAAACGTGCACAAACTAGATGTGTCCGGTTTAGGATCGTGCGTTGCATATGGTTTCCATCGGGTTGGGCCGGGTCACGAAACTCACCATGAAAACATCGAACTCAAAAAAGGCAGCGTTCCCATTCTCGCTCGCCGCCGCTTTGGCGGTCATGTGCGGAGTCGCACCGCTTTTGGCGGGTTGCGGCGTTTCACCCGACGAGGACATGGACGTGAAGTATCCCGCCGCGGGAACCATCGGCTCGAGCGATCAAGAGCCCATGGGCATCGCACCCGGCGCTGCGGTGAACTCCGCGCAAGCGCAGCAAGCTGCTGACGAAGCGTACGCGCGCGGTTACGCCGCTGGCCAAAACGGTGAAGCGCCCGATGAAGGTGTTGGCGGCGCGGAGGGTGATCAAGGCTCACTCGCGGTCGGCGAGGACGGCTCGCAATATTCGGATTCGGATCCGAGCGCGCTCACGGATTTTCGCACGACGCTCGACCCCTACGGCACCTGGGTCGAGGACCCGAACTACGGAACGATTTGGGTTCCGTCGAGCTCGGTCGTGGGCTCGGATTTCACGCCGTACGTCAGCGCCGGTCACTGGACCTACGACAACGATTACGTTTGGGTCAGCGATTACGATTGGGGTTGGGCGCCGTTCCATTACGGCCGCTGGATTCAAACCGGCGGTGGTTGGGGCTGGATTCCCGGTCGCCGGTACGCAGGCGCGTGGGTTTCGTGGCGCACCGGTTACGACGGTTACGGTTATCTCGGCTGGGCACCACTCGCACCGAGCTGGTACTGGCGCGGTGGTTACGCGTACGGCCTCTACTCCGTTCCGCCCGCTTATTATTCGTACTGCCCGAACAACCGCATTTTCACGCCCGGTTTCGGCGGGGCGGCGGTGGGCGGCTCAGCGGCACAAGGCATCGCCGTACATACGCGTCCGTATGTGTCGGCTACACCGTCGGCAAATAGCGGTCGCATCGGCGCATCGCCAACAGTGAACAACGGCATCGCGTCACGCGGACCGTCACCGCAGTCGCTCGGTTACAGCGCTGCACAAGTTCCGCACGCGGGCACCAACGTCGGCTTGGCGCGCGCTCAAGGATTCGCGCGTCCGCAAAGCGCGCAAAGCTTCGGCGCGCACGCACCGGCCAGCATCAACAATCCGGCGTACGCGCACGGCGCGTTGCCGTCGCATTCGTCGCTCGCACCTATCGCCACGGGTCCGCGCTACGTCGGAAGCACGAACAACGGTCCGTCGCGGATGCAGTATCCGTCGCGCCCAATTCAATCGTACTCGCGCCCGTCGTCGTTCTCGTCGCAGCCTTCGTATGAGCGCCCGGCCCCGTCGACCTATCGCGCGCCGTCGACTTATCGCGCGCCGTCGACCTTCAACAACGGCTCGCATTTCTCGTCGGGCTCGAGCTTCACGCCGCATTCGAGCTTCTCGTCCGGATCGTCGTTCCACTCGGGCTCGAGCTTTTCGTCACCGTCGTTTCACTCTGCAGCACCATCGTTTCACTCGGCGGCACCTTCGTATCATCCGTCATCGCACCCGAGCTTCAGCGGTGGTGGCGGCGGCGGTCACGGGCGGCGCTAATTCAAGCCGTTCGGGCTGAATCAGGCTTGGTTACTTCGGTTGGGACTTACTGGGCTTCACTTCAACAAGGATCAGGAGAGACTCGATGATGCGCGCAACGTCTGCCCTCTTCGTCATCGCTTCGGCGACATTCGCCATCGCATGTAGCGATGGTCGCTCCGAGCAACCGTACGGATACGGCTCGCCCGATCCTTTGCCCAGCACCAGCACCCCCTCGTCGGCCACGCCCATTTTGGTGGACGTGGACACCGGCAAAACGATGAACGCGGCGCCCGGCGACGGCGTTGGCATTTTCGTCGAGTACGCAGCCGGCGGGCAATGGCACGTTTGGTGGACCTGCGACACCAACAAGACCAGCGAGTCGTGTGCGTTCAACATCAAAATCGCTGCAAAAACAGGCTTGATGAGCAATCTCGCGCTGTCCGGCGCCGTTCAAGGAGACTCGCTGCTGCAGTCGGACGACCACACACTCAGCGCGGTCACGTCGACGACGTCCAACGCGGTCGACGTGAAATTCACCGGAGACCCGGGCGGCACCATCGAGATCGAGGCTGCGGTCGGCGGCATCGACGATTCATCGTTCTTCTTCTTCGTGCAAAACGGGACGGTCAACGGCGGCTACAGCGGCACTCTTTCCGACCCGCTACGTTTCGAAGGGACAGCGCCGTAAGACCGGCTACGGTCGGACGCGTGCGCGTCGTCATCGGGCTCGGAGCGAACCTCGGCGATCGAATCGGAATGATGCGCGCGGCGATTGCGAAGCTACGTGCCGTTGCACCCATCGAAAGAATCTCGCGCGTGTTTGCGACTGCGCCGATTGGTCCGCCGCAACCCGACTACTTGAATGCCGCCGCGCTGATCACCTGGGAGCATTCGCTTCGTAATTTGCTCGATCATCTTTTGCAGATCGAAGCGGAGCTCGGACGCATTCGTCGCGACCGATGGCAAGCGCGCACCATCGATCTCGATATTTTGTGGAGCGACGATCTGCCTATTTTTTCCGAGGATTTGACGGTACCGCATCCACGTCTGCACGAACGCGCGTTCGCTATTTTGCCGCTTCTCGATGTCGTTCCCGACGCGCCCTACGATCGCGCGGCAGTGTCCGATCAAACGATCACGGCGACTGAAGAACGTCTCGACTGATTTTTCAAAAAGACGGCAGCGGCAGCCGAGCTTCCAGAACATCTCGATGCGGGTCGGGCGCCACTGTTTCGAATCGTGTAGCGCCCACTATTGCACGGGTGGTGTTGTACTTTTGATGGTGGAGGACGACGAGCGGCTCGCGCGATTTACCGCCGAGGTACGATCTCGCCGAAGCGGTCCACGATCGGCAGCCCGGGGTCGCCGCCGAGCTCAGCGCGTAGAGAGCGGTTGTTTCAAACGACTGTTTTAAAGCCCGAACGCGCGCAATTTTTTGTGGAGCCCTTCGCGGGTTATCCCCAAATTTTTCGCAGCTGCCGTCTTGTTGTTGCCGTGCTCGCGTAGCGCTTCGATGAGGAGCCAACGCTCGAGCTGATCCATCATCTCTTTGAGAGTGCCTTTCGTCGGACGCACGCGCTCGAGCACACCTTCGATCTGACGAACGCGCGGAGACAAAAGCTCGGGCGTCACGTACGCGCCGGGGTCGACTTGGATGATGAGACGCTGCACTTCGTTCTGAAGCTCGCGCACGTTGCCCGGCCAGTCGTAGCTCTTCAAGAGCTCCATGGCCTGCTGCGCAAAACCGGCCGCGGATTTTCCGACCTCGGCCGAGAAGCGTTGCAAGAAAGCGGTGGCGAGAAGCGGAATGTCCTCGCGACGCTCACGAAGCGGCGGCACGCGGATCGGAAAAACTTTGAGGCGATAATAAAGGTCTTCGCGAAAGCGGCCTTCGGCGACCTCTTTTTCGAGATTGCGATTGGTTGCCGCGACGATGCGAACGTTGACCTTCTTCTCCATGGTCGCACCAATCGGCCTGATTTCGCCTTCTTGGAGCACACGCAGCAATTTCGATTGGAGCGAGATGGGCGTCTCGGTGATCTCGTCCAGGAAGAGCGTGCCTCCGTCGGCGATCTCGAAGAGGCCCTTTTTTTCTTCGTGGGCGCCGGTGAACGATCCTTTTTTGTGACCGAACAGCTCGCTCTCCAAAAGATTCTCGGGCATCGC
>JBDTFL010000610.1:0-10404 GCA_039937955.1 Polyangiaceae bacterium
GAAAGCGATCAAGGTCCTCGATGGACCACATGCAGGTGCCCGTTCCGCCGCGGCGACCGGCGGGGAAAACGCGTCGGTCGTGATGCGCTTTTCGCAGAGCACCGGCGGTGAATCCGCAATACGCCGCTGCGTCGCGTGTCGTCAGAAATTTTCGTGCGCCCATCGATGGCGCGGGGGCTTCCGCTCGCGGTCGATCTCGACGGGGTACGGCGGTGGCTTTCGCGAGGCGATGTTGCGGCGTCCCGTGTGCATCGATCTTCCGATCGCGATCGACGACGACAGCTGTGTCCCGTGTGAATTCCATGGCTCCGCCTTCATGCGCAGGGCAATCGCGTGTCCTGCGCGAAAGACAATTGAGTCGCACACGGGCGGCCGCCAGCGGGTCGCGTCGGACTCAGTACATGTACTGGTACAGTGTACTCGCGCGAATCGCCTTGAATTGCTGCATAAGAAAGCGATGTCTCGTCGTCGTGCCTGGTACAGGCGTGCGGCCCGCACCAGGCCCGTCGTCGCCGCACCCTGCGTGCCAATAGAAGCCGCGTTGTTTTCTTGCGGTGCGCATGGGCCTTGGAAAGAGTCTTCGGCGTGCGCGCCATCGTTTGCGCCTCCATTCGCGCTCCCCTAACGACTTACGCCTGCTGATTGCCGCGAACAGTGGGTTGTGGTCGACCCAATCCTAGGAGCGCTCCTAGGAGGAGCCGCCGCGTACTGGTTTTCTCGCTCGCGCGTCGATTCTCCGCGCCTTCCTTCGAGCGCCGCACCGAACGCGGCAGCCCTCAACCGTCGTCGCAGAGCATGATCGCGACGAGATGCGGGAACGAGTCTTTGCCATAGCTTGCGCCCGCGAAGCGCGTCGGCAGGGCAAGCTCGTAGACGCGCCACTGCCAATGGGCAGACTTGAATTGCGCGACGTGAGCGGCTCCACGGTCGCGAAGAACGGGCCCTGGGGTCGGTGCAGTTTGCACATACCCCAACGGTGCGAGCTTGGCTTGCAAATCGGCTGCAACCGTCGCTGCAGAATTCGATGTTCCGTAGAGATCGAGCGCATAGCTCTGCGCTCCGAAGATCCCCGGCACGTCCTCGTGGAAAACGTGACGTCCAGCGCTGTAAAGAAATCCATGACCCGGCGCGGCCAGGAGAGGCGAGCCCCGAAAGCCGAGCGCGAGGAAGAGCGAGATGACTCCGACGAACAGAGCTCCCATCGTCACGAAGACGGCGCCGATACGCCCGCGGCCGCGCATGCGCAAGCGGATGCTGAACGCGAGAAAGAGAAGCGCAAAGAGGAGCGCGCCGATCTGAGCGATCCGTTCCATGTCAGAAGCCGCGCTCTCGGGCAGCCGAAACCAGGGTTGCCCATGCAGGTTTGGGTGTCGTGTCGGCCGCGTTCAAGCCGAGCGTGCAGAAATTGAATGAACTCTTCGTTGCCGGCTGCGCCGTCACTTGCCTGCTTCTCACAGTCGCTGCGCACGCCGTCGAACACGCGGCTGAACGTGAGCCGTCGGATGACGGACGCATGCGTGTCCCAAGCGTGGAACGCCGCGCGAATGAAGTCGACTTGTCAGTGACCACTCCGTCATGATCCACGTGCTGAGCTCCCTCGTCGTGCCGTTCCTCAATGATAGCCGGAACCGGATTGCTTTGATGTCAGCGAAACGAGCAAGTCGCCACCACGGGGTGACGTTGTCTGCAGATGCGCGACGCTCACTCGGAGACTGTGGTTTTCGGAATGCAAGTGGCGCCAGCATCGGTTGCGGGGTCCGCGGGTTTCCAACTGCATTCCGGCGTGTCGAACGACCCTGTGACATGGTCGCCATTCTTAAACGTGAAGTCGAACGTGCCGACATAGTCGCTGCTCACAGAGGTGAGTGTCACGCTGGCTGCGTTGATGCCCGAATCTTCCGTGCGCTGACACGTGCCGTCGTACGAACGCCAACCCACCGTGAGGAGCTCGTTCGGATCGCTGCTCAGTGTGTATGTTCCTACGTCGACAATGGATCTCGCGTTCGTATCGCCCAGCGTGAAGAAAAGTTCGAAGAAATCTGCCTGATTTGAGCCACTCGCGGCCTCTGCCTCTACGTTGCACATGTTCTCCCCGGCGTCCGAGATGAAGACCGTTACGCTTTCTGGATACGCGCTCCCGTAGACACCTTTCAACGCGACAGAGTCTCCCGCCCCCGCCACGAACGTCTTGCCGGAGAGCGAGCCGTTCACCGTCGCAGCGCCGATAAGCGGACCGCTGCTGCCGGCGTCAGGACTCGCGCTCGACGCAGGTGATGACGAGGCAGAGCAGGCGAGCACGGCGCTGCCCAGGACCAGGGGACTAAGCGCGCGAAGGGCGAACAGGGGACGGTTCATGCTCCGCGCCTCAGCAATGCACGTGCCGTCGCCATTCGAGGGATCATTTCGCGCCCAACACGCGCGGTGCGCAGTCGTGCATCCACGACATTCTTGTCGCTCGGTGCGCCACTGGCATCTATCCCCGTGGCTCTTGTCGCGCATATGGTCTTCGTTTGACCGAGGCTCGCCCTCTAGAGTGAAGCCCGGGACGTAGGCTGGTATCGCCAAGGCTTCGCGCGGTTTTGGACATGGAAGTTCCCGATGTCACGTCGATGGCCGCTCGACGCGGGGTTGCTCGCGATCCTCGCGCGCGGCGGCGTTTTTCGCGTGGCGCGCGGCTCGTCTATCCGCACTTCCTCGCGACGGCTTGCAAGGCTGTGTAGCTCTACGCCGCGTTCCACTCCACCGTGGTCAATAACGATCGCATCGTGTGGGCCTATGTCCCGGCGAGCTACGATGAAAATATCCTGGCCCGCTATCCGGTCATCTTCATGCAGGACGGGCAGAACCTCTTCGATGCGGCAAAGTCGGTCAACGGCGTCGAGTGGTACGTCGACGAAGCGCTCGACGCCGGCAACGACGACGGAAGCATCCGGGAGATCCTCGTCATCGCACCGGAGCAAAACGCAAACCGCATCGCCGAGTATTCGCCGGCGGCCGAGCCGTCATTCCCGCAGTCGACGAATTTCCTCGGTCCGCAGTACGTCGACATGCTCACGAACGAGCTCAAGCCGCTGGGGACGCGCAGCTTCGAACCAAGCCGGGCCGAAGCGATACGGCCGTGATGGGCTCATCGTTGCGCGGCCTCATCTCGGCGTACGCGTGGCTCGCGCATCCTGAGACGTTCGTGGCTGCTCGGCGAGATGTCGTCTTCCGCCGAGCAGGGCGTCCTTCACGCCGACCTATTGGCGGCGGCATACACTGCGCGTGGAATGACCGCGAAGGATCTACTCTTTTATTCCGAAGCGGGCGGCGTTCACAACGAGGTCTCCTGGTCGCGCAGAGTGACGAAGGCGTTCGCGTTTCTATTCCCGCCTTGTCGCGCCGGGCATTGACCGGTTCCCGCGCAACGAAGCCAAAGGTCGCGGCGCTCTTGGCACGTACGAGCAAACCGTCGACGACGTGTAAGTCAAATGCGCGGCCTCGTCGTCCGGTCTTCTTTAGAACGACGGCGCATCGTGCACGTCAACGTCACATTGCATCCCGATCGCTTCGATGAGCGCGGGCAAACAGCGCGACGATCGCGCCCGTCCGCGAGAATGTCATCGGCGAATCAGCCGACAGATTCGCGTACGCTGCAGCGCGGTGGTCCGTCTCCACAAACCTTCGAATCTCAGCGAATGAATAAGTCGCCACCACAGCCGATTCGAAGATCATCAGCACGAGCGGGACGAGCACGGTTCGAGTCACGCGAATCTGCTGTCGATTCGCCGATAAAATCGCACGGAGGGCGCTGTGGTCAGCCTCGTTTCGTTCTCGCGTTGGCAAGACGATTTCGTGGAACGTCGCGCGGGAAACTTAGATGATGTCCTCGTGATCGGCGAGTGGCACCACAGCCACCACCATGACTCGATCGCGCATTTTGCGCGCCCGCGTCGTCGGACAATGCCTCAGAATAGCTTCTCGAGCCGGAGCGCTGCGTCGACATCGAGCTCGACCTCCGCGTGGTTGCCTTGCCATGTCGCGACGACGGTATCGCCCACGAAAACGCGCATGGTCTGCGCTAGCGACTCTTCATCGTGCGGTTGCGGCAAAGGGGGCAACGGCAGCCGGAGACGGATCAATTCTTCGGCCTCGATCGCTGCGCGTTGCTCGGCCGTAAGCCGGACGTAACCACCGGCGTCGGTGCCTTCGAACCCCTGATGGCCGCCCTCGCGTGCTGCGCGGACTGTGGTCATGCCTAAAGGCGCGAGGTGTCGCTCGAGCAGCACGCCGACAAGCTTCGCGGGAGGCCGCGCGAAGTATTCAGAATCGGCGCCCTTGAACGCGAGCACGAGCTCGGCGGCCCGCTCGACCGTCAAATCGGTGACTCCGAGCTCACGCAGGCGATCGATGCGGTGCGTGACCTCCGTCGAGAATTCGCGTCCGATTGGATGCTCTTGCCAGACCTCGCGATCGAGGTTGAAGTAGTCGATGGCGGGCCAGCTCGGTACGCGCGCGATGCTCAGCTCGACCTTCGTGCGGCCTGGGATCTGCGTCAGCGCGACGAGCTCCTCGGTGGTGATCCACGTCACGCGGCGCGGCGTCGCGATCCAAATAGCACGTGCCGTGGCCTCGACGCCGAGCGTCCACGCGATGGGATCGAGATCGAACCTCCTCGTCTCGTTGACCGCCCAGACGACGAGATTTTTTCGCGTTATCGGCCCGCTCGGCGGAATGATCGATAGCACAAGGCGCCCGTCCTCGGTGACGACCGTGATGACACCGACGCCCGGAACCAGCACGACCTGTGCTTCGGCAGAAATCGGCATCACCGCGATCGCGCCGCGCAGCACGGCCGTGCTCGTGACCCGCATTCCCTCGACAGTGGTGGTCGCGCTCGGCGTCCAGACCGAAGGCGATGCGATCACCTCGCCCGTCTCACGATCGCACGCGCGGATCACGCTGTCCGCACTGACAATCACGGCGTTCGGCGTTCCACCGACGACACGCACTGCCATTGCCGGTCCGAGATCTGCGCAGACGATCTTCAATAGCCTCGCTCCGACCGACGCGCGTGCGCCGTGAACACGGTGTCGACAATTGTTTGGGGCGCGCCTGCGATCACCAGCTTGCCAGCTCGCTCGCTCACCGTGATGCCCGGAAACTTCAACGCGAGCCGCTGCGCGATCTCGACGACCCGCGCCCGCTCGTCGAGCTTCGGAGGCATCTCGTTCGCGAATCCGTTCTTGATACCCGTCTCTTCGATCACTGCGGCCTGCGCCGGATTCGCGAGCACGAAGAGCGGATTCTCGTCGCTGCGGGTCTTACTCTTGATCGCGACGAGCCGCCGCTGGTCGCCGGTCGCCGCCAGCGCGGCGTCGATGACACCTCCCCATTCGAAGGAATGTTTCGGCAGGTAAAGGCCGCTCGCTGGCCCCGAGAGGATTCGCACATAGTTCCAGCCAGCCTCCCGAACCGACGCGAGTGCGAGCTCGCGCAGCCAGTGCTCGGGCGAATAGGACAGCAGCGGATCACGACCGATCGTTACGCTGTCGAGATGGATCGCGGTGACGAGATTCTTTTTGGGATCGGTTAGCCACGTGAACAGGCCAACCGCCTGCAGCTCATCGAGCTTCTGCTTCGTCATCGGCGTGTTTTCTCGACGGCTTTCACATGTGTGACCACGTTGTGCCCACGCTTCGATCGCGTCGCACGTTCTGATTGTACTAAACTTCGGTCCTCGCGTCGACGAAGCCGCTGCGGTGGCGACTTACTCGTTTCGCTGGGATTCGTAGGGTTGTGGAGAAGGGCGACAGCGCTGGATACGCGAATCCGTTCGTCGATTCGCGGATGACATTGGCGGAGCCGAGCGCCATCGTACGTCGTGCCCGCGCTCTTGACCGCAATCGGCGGCGCGCGTTCTGGATGCTGCTGTCGCGCATGTGGTCGCGCTGGAGCGCGTTCGCGTTGGCATGCGGGTCCACGGACATCGACTATGCGGTCCTCCGAACGTTTACCCGTTGGCGTGCTTGAAGAGGAACGAGCTGGCGAAGTTGCCACGCTTGCAAAGAGAGCCTCGCCTCGGCGTTCTTGAGCACGTTCACCACACGCTGAATGGACCACCATGAATTGAACAGCGAGAGCAGCGTGGTGACCGCCAGAACAACCCAGCGCCTTCCCTTCAGTGAGGACGACGAGTTGCGAACCGACCGTAAACGCGCCGTCGCGAAAGGTGTAAGAGCGGGGCAGGACGCTTAAGTACTCGAGGAGGAGAGGTGCGACGATCACGACGACCATCGCCAATAGCCCGCCGCGTTGCAACCTCGTCGTGGGCGAGGTCGCGTAGACCATGGCCGTCGCCATCGCTACCGACGGGAGAAGCACCAGCGGTCCTAACAACCGGCCAAGCGCTAAGAATCCGAGCGATACGGAGATCAATATCGTCATGCTTATTCCCGGCCTGGCGTTCCTTGTCTGGACGTAGCAAAGCATCGCCGCAACCCCCATCCACCCAAAAACAGAATGGCCCAGGGCCAACTTTGAATTCCCATCCAAACGAGCACCGGAAACAAGATGCACACAGAAGCTGAAAAAGAGGTTACGCCGGCGCGCGAAATTGTGTTCAGCCGCGCCGTCACAGAATGGTTAATCTCGGTTCGCACTTCATCGGGAAATTCGCGCGGGGCCTCCACGAGCAGGCCGACGATCGCGTCGAGCGCGTCGTTTTGCTCGGGGTCGAGTGCGAGCGCACGACCGAGCTCCAGGAGTGCCGTCGACTTGTCGGCATCGGTTCGAGAGTGACTACTGAGGGCCGTCCTAGCAATGTTGGTATGCTCGGTTGCGCACGCACGCCGTTGCTCGAGGTCGCGATCGCCATCGAGATAACGCTCGATCGCATCGTAAAACGCACGAGCAGTGGCGTAGCGGTCGGCGCGGTCAGTACTCGTCGCCTTTCTACAGATTTGCTCGAGCTCGAGCGGAATCGTCCTGCCCTGAGTGTCCGTAGAAGAGGTCGCTTCGACGCCATTGAGGGTGGAGGCAGCGATTTCGACCGGGCTCCCGCGATGGAGCGGTTGAAGGGTCAAAATTTCGTAAAGGATCGCTCCAAGTAAATAGATGTCACCGCGGCCATCGAGCTCCAGTCCCTCGAATTGTTCAGGTGCCATATAGCCGAGGGTGCCAACGAAACTTCCGACCGCTGTTTTCACGTCGGCGCGCATCATGGTGGTTTCGGAAGGCGCTCCGTCGGATTTTTCCCATGTGATCTTAGCTATCCCCCAGTCGAGCACATACACCTCGCCGAAGTCGCCGAGCATGATGTTGCTCGGCTTAAGATCGCGGTGAAGAACTTGGCGGGCATGCGCGAATTCGATCGCCAGGCAGGCGCTTCCGAAAGGAGGAGAGGATTTTGCGCAACGAATAGTCTCTCGACGTGGCTGCATCCGGCGTGTGAAGCAATGAAAGGATTTCCGCGAGCGTCAGACCACGAACCGCTTCATGGTGAAGTAGGTGGCGCCGTCCGCCGCCGTGCCGAGATCGTAGACCGGAACGATCGAAGGATGCTCCAGTTGTCCTTGCACTTGAACCTCGCGCAGAAAGCGCGATTGCGAATCGCTTCGCTGCTGCTGGCCCGCACGAACGACTTTCATCGCCACTTCGCGGCCGATACGATTGTCCCGGCAAAGACGCACCTCGCCCATCCCTCCTTCTCCGAGAAGCTTTCCCATCTCGTAGCGAGCACGAAATTCGTAGGCTTCCACGGAGGCGATGTTGGGATCCGCAGAAGGGTGCATCGACCGGGCGACGACGGTGACCGGTCGCTCCTCGACCAACGTCGGCGCGCTCTCGAGCGATAGGGGTTCGAACAGCTTGTTAGGGGACACGTTTCAATTCTAACGGAAACGGGGGCGCCCTCACGTTCGGCCACTCGATCTTGCGAAATCAAAGGTCAATTCGGCTGTGGCTGAAAACTCATGAGCGCGCTTCCGCGCGTCGGAGGACTTCACCATCGCTACGTCGCTACGTGAAGCGCGCTCACGAGCTTTCAGCCACAGCCTCGTTCAGTTCGGATGGCAACCCGCTCACGTACCCTTGGAAATTCGAAAACTCGAATGCGTTTTCAGACTCGACGCTAGTCAGCCCGATCTACACGTGGTTACGAGATGCGCGCGAAGCATGACGCGCGATGAGCAGAGGACGTGCCATGCACAAACCGGCTTGACTTAGTGCATGTCGCGCGACCTCGTGAAGTGATGCTCGCGTGCGTGCGCGAGTCACGCGAACGCTCGCATTCACGCGAGTGGAGCTGCACGAGGTCGTAGGACAGCAGGGGTAACACCCTTACATCCAAGTGCGTTTCGTGGAACTTTCGTTGCGACTTGGCTTCCTCGTCGGAAGAGGACAACTTAGTTGGTTGTATGTCGAAAGACTCCAAAGCGTCTCGCCTCGCGTTCATTGCAGCTCCCTTCGTCATCGCGTTCGCGTTCGCAACGGGCGCGGGCTGCGGCCTCGATGACACCGTTCTCGCCGTGGGCCTCGCGGGCACCGATGGCGGCGCCGACGCCACCTTCGAAGCCTCGACGCTTGATGCGAGCGCTGGCGAGACGGGCGCGCCCGATTCCGGCCCCCTGCCGTGCGCGTCGAGCCCTTGTCTGAACGGTGGCATGTGTACGAACGAGGTCGCGTCGTACTCGTGCAGCTGCCCTGGGGGCTTCACCGGCACCAATTGCCAAACCAAAGTCGACAATTGCGCCGGCAATCCGTGCGCGCACGGCACCTGCGTCGACGGCACCACGTCGTACACGTGCACATGCAGCACCGGATTCACCGGCGTCAACTGCGACGCGTGCGCGACGAGCTACTTCGGCTATCCCACGTGCACGTTCTGCACGGCAGCTGGCACGTGCTCGTCCCACGGCACCTGCTCCACTACCGGCTCGTGTACCTGCAACACGGGCTTCACCGGTGCGAGCTGCAACGCTTGCGCAACCGACTACTACAACTACCCGACCTGTACGTTCTGCCTCGCCGCAAACACCTGCGGCGGACACGGCACGTGCTCGTCTACCGCCACTTGCCAGTGCAACGCGGGCTACAGCGGAGGCACCTGCGCAACATTCAGTGGAACCTATTCCGGCAACGCCACGATGCCGAGCAACGGCAACAGCAGCGACACGGTCGCGCAGTTCGGACAAGTGAACGGCACGGCCGCGTTCAACACCAACACTGCCACCAATCGCATCGTCCCCGGCGTAGCTACTACCCTGACGAAGCTCACGTTCGGACCGCCGGCAGGCAACATCGGCGGTCGCAATTGGACAGCGACGGTCATGAAGAACGGCACCGCTACGACCCTCACGTGCTCGATCGCGGCCAACGGAAACACGTGCACCATCTCCTCGAACGTCGCGCTCAACGCCACCGACGCGGTCAACATTCAAGTCATCCAGGATCAGAACACGGGCACGAGCCGCGTTGCTGCGTGGAGCATCAAGTACACGCAGCCCTGATAGTGTGCGGGCATCATGTCCGATCCTCCCGAAGACGAAATCAGGCGCGAGCGAACCGAAGCAGCGACCAGAGCAGCTCGAGCTCGATGCCCGCATCGCCGCGACGAAGGGCGACCCGAGGCCGTGGCGCGAAGACGAAAGACCGGACAACGCTCGGCGCGCGAAAATATCGCGGACCTCGTCGACAACGGTTGTGGTGGCTAAAAACTCGTAAATGCTCGTTAGGCCGCCCGTGTGGAGCGATGGTGAAGCCCTCCTACCCGCAGAAGGGCGATGACGGTTCCGAGCTCGCGCGACTCGATGGCGCGACCTCTCAGCGCGTCTCCGTCGAGGGACACGCTCGCCGAGAACGATGACGTGGTCGAGGAGCTCCCTGCGCAACGGTGACGCGTCTCCGCAACCCTACAAACCGGCGAAACCAGTAAGTCGCCACCACAGCCGAGTCACAGCTTCTCTCCGACGCGCGGGCTGCGTTTCGGGCCGGTGACCCGCAGCTCGCACTTTCGATGCTCGATCAGCACGCCGCTTCTTTTCCGTATGGCGCGCTCGCCGAAGAACGAGAAGGGCAACGCGTTTCGGTTTTGTGCAAGCGCGGTCGAGTCGACGATGCACGGAGGACTGCCACCGCATTTTTGCAGGCCTACCCGAGCTCACCGTTAGCCGGCGGTGTTCGCGCATCGTGTGCGGCGCCGTGAATTTTTCATGACGAAAATCGTGCGCGTCCGACACGAAGGTAGTGAGCGCGAACGACGCAACATCGACGCTTCTAAGGCGTCCTCTTTTCGTTCTCCTCTCGCTCATCACGCTCGCGTTCGCAGGGGCTTGCGGCGACAGCACCCTCATCGTCGGCGAAGACGATCTGGAAGAACCCTTCCCCGACATAGATGGCAGTTTCGAAGACGCAACCGACGAAACA
>JBDTFL010000611.1:0-7971 GCA_039937955.1 Polyangiaceae bacterium
GCGGCGAGCTCCATGCGCATGGCGTCGTTCAAGGCTTCGAGCGCGTACTTGGTTGCGTGATATGCGCCGAGCATGGGCGCAGGAATTCTCGAATTGCGCGCGCAGAGATTCTTCGCTGAGCTCCAAGATCGGTCCGGCGGTCGCGTAGCCTGCGTTGTTCACCAAGATGTCGATGCCGTAGCCGTTGGTTTTTTCGGTGACGATGCGGAGCGCCTCGTCGATGCTCTGGTTCTTCGAAACGTCGAGCGGGAGATTTTCGAGTGTGCCGCCGCCTTCCATTTCGATCGCGGCGACGTCTGCCGATGCACGCCGACCCGCCACGAAAACGCGATGCCCTTTTGCGGCGAGCTCTTTGGCAGCAGCAAGCCCAATCCCCGAGGTTCCGCCCGTGACGACGATTACTTTCCGTTGCATGCGTGCTTCATAGAACGGATCGGGCGTTCGTCAATACAGTGTAAGTTCGGCTTGCCGATTTGTGACATCGACCTACGTTGGCGAGATGAAGACGTTGCAAATCGACATCTGGTCCGACATCGCGTGCCCGTGGTGCTCCATCGGCAAGAGGCGCATCGAGGCCGCGCTCGAAAGATTCCCGCACAAGAACGACGTGAAGATCACGTGGCGTGCGTTCGAGCTCAATCCGGCGGCGCCCAAGGTCGAGCCGCAAACCGGCGGCGCCTACGCCGAGCGTCTCGCGCAGAAATACGGATGGTCGGTAAAAGCCGCGCAAGAACGGCTCGATTCGATGGTCGAGGTAGCGAAGAAAGACGGTTTGGATTTTCGGTTCGATCACATCAAACCGGGAAATACGTTCGACGCGCATCGTCTCGTGCACCTCGCCGACAAACGTGGATTGCAGGGCGCCATGAAGGAACGCTTGCTGCGCGCGTACATGACCGAAGGCGAGCAGATGAGCGATATCCCGACGCTGGTGCGGCTCGCGACCGAGGTCGGCATCGACGCGGAAGAAGCGCAGGCTCTTTTCGCGAGCGACGACTACGCGAACGAGGTGCGCGCGGACGAGCGCGAAGCGCATCAGATCGGGATCAGCGGCGTTCCGTTTTTCGTGATCGGTCGCTACGGCGTTTCAGGAGCGCAACCCGCCGAGGCGTTGCTCCAAGTTTTGGACAAGGCGTGGGCGGAAGCACCGGAGCTTGCGGAGACCGAGCTTTCCGAGGGTGCCACGTGCGGCGCCGACGGCTGCGTCTGACGAAATCAGCGCACCGGTGTCTTCGGCCGCTGCAAGCTCTCGCGCATGCGCAGCGCTTGTCTCAGAATGCGACGAAGCTCGTCGTTCTCGACAGGCTTGCTCAAGAAACGATAGAGGTGTCCGTTCTCGATGATGCGTGAGGTCACGGAGAGGCTCGCTTCGCCCGTCATCATGATGCAAATGATCTCGGGCTTCGCTTTGTGAATTTGCTCGAGCAAGGCCGCGCCGGAAATCTCCGGCATTCGCTCGTCGGAGACGACGACGTCGATCGATTGGGTAGCGACTATGTGGAGGGCGTCCTGCGCCGATGTGGTGGTGATCACCGCAAACGGCTCGGTCCGCAAAACGCGCGCGATTGCGGTCAAGAGCGGGAGCTCGTCATCGACAAACAGAACCGTCGGCATTGGGTCGTCCTATACAGAACGGCCGTTCGCGTCGATTCTTGAGGCCTGGAATTGTCGATAAAACACCGGTCAACGTGACGACAGACGAGAGCTTTGCAGCATTGGTGGACTATGCTGGGAGTGCATGACCTCTGCTGCGATCAAAATTCTTAGCGACAATTCGGGACTATTCGTCGATCGAATCGTCGCTCGCATGACGAGCGGGCTCCCCACGTACTCGCGCCTCGAAGCTGCCGACGTACGTGAGAGCGTTGCCGGGTTCACGAGAGACATGCTCATCGCCGTCGAAGCCGGCGACTCATCGAAGCTCAGCGACCGATTGCGCGCGAACTCCGCAGATCGCGTTTCGCAGGGTTTCTCGCTTGCTGAATATTTGCGCGCGATGTTCATGGCGCCGCCGGTCTGTCGCGAGATCGTTCGCGAGCTCGGCCCGCGAAATGATCCGAGCCTCGCCGTCGGACTCGCCGTTATCGAGGAACGACTGCATGAGCTGACATCGATGGCCGCGAACATTTTCACCGAGTCGGCATCGGTGCAGCTGCGATCGAAAAATCGCGAGCTCAATCGACTCAATCAAGAGCTCGCGGCGCGCCAAAAATCCCTCACTGCGGAGGGCGAGAAAGTCGGCCGTGAGCTCGCGTCGGCCAACGAGTTCAACGCGCGCGTAATCGAGAGCCTTGCTTCGGGCATCATGGCGGTGACGTCGCGCACCAACATCGTCACGCTGTTCAGTCCACGAATGGAAGCGATTTTGGAGATCCCCGCCGAAGACGCGCTCGGTCTCGAAACTCGCCAAGTGTTCGCGAATTTGAAGGGTGTCGATCACTCGCTCATTCATGAAACCGTGGTGGCGACCGGCCGTTTTCCGCTGACCAAGCTCACACTGACGACGTCGTCCGGCCGTAAAAAGAGCATCTTCGTGCGTGCACAACGCATGTACACGCCCGACGGCGAAAACGAAGGAACAGTGTTCGTGGTCGACGACGTCACGGAACGCGAGCTCTTGATCGACAGCTTCTCGCGTTACGTCTCGCGTGATTTAATCACGCGCTTGCTCGCTCGTAACGAGCCGCTCGGTCTCGAAGGCGAACGCCGCAAGTGCACTGTGCTGTTCGCCGACATTCGCGGATTCACCGGAATCGCCGAACGCATAACCCCCGAGGGCTTGCACCGATTACTGAACGACTACTTGCACGTGATGGTCGAGAGCATCGTCGAGCACGGTGGGTTCATCGACAAATTCGTCGGCGACAAAGTCATGGCGCTTTTCACCGGACCGCGCAGTGCCGCTGAATCCGCATTTTCGGCGATCGAGGCGGCCAACACGATTCACCTCCGCATCGCGGCCCAAAATGCGTCGCGCATAAGTAATGGCGAAGCGCCCATCGAGGTCGGCATCGGCATCAACACGGGCGAGATGGTGGTCGGCAACGTCGGCGATCAAATGCGCATGGACTTCACCGCCATCGGCGACGCGGTCAACGTGGCGGACCGGCTCCAGTCTCTCGCCAAAGGCGTCGAGACATTGCTCGGCGCCGGAACTGCCGACCTGGTCAAGGATCGCGTCGCGCTCGTCGACCACGGATCACAACAGGTTAAGGGGCGCACTGCGCCAGTGCATGTGTTCGCCATCGAGCGGGCCGCCGTTCTCCGATCGATTCCCAACGATTGAGCCGCTCCGACCAGGCGCTGCGGCGTGTCCTCGCGCATGCAAATCGAGCTTGTTTGTCCCGATAAGAATGAGTTTGTGAAGTTCCCGAATCGGATGAATGAAGCGGTCCCTTCCAGGTCAAACAGGGCTAACGTCACCGCGCCGAATGTTGGTGACTCACGTCGTCGGTACAACACAACCTAAGGGAGCAGACCGAACATGAACTACTGGAAGCCCATCGCCCTCACGCTCGCAGTTGGCCTCGTCGCTTCGATAGGCATGCAGACCGCCTCCGCAAAAAACGCCGATTCGTCGCAGCCGACGCTCACTGGCGAATGTCACGACCAGCCGAACATGGCGAAGGCCACGCATGACCTCACGGCCGCGCTCGATTCGCTCGGCAAGGCAGAGCACAACAAGGGCGGCTGGCGCGATCGCGCGACGACTGCCGCGACCACAGCGCTCCATGAAACGCAGGCAGGCTGCGCGGTCGCGAACGTTCACTGACCTTCCGACGACACGCGTTTCGTAAATCTCCGCGGCCCGGAACATCGGGTCGCGGATTTTTTTATTTCGTCGGCGGGTGAAGCCGCAAGAACGCGATGAGATCGGTGACGCCCGGATCTTTGCCGAGCTGCATGAGCAGTGTCGTCGCCTGGCCGCGATGATGCGTTTCGTGATTGAACGCATGCGAGACCGCCCACCAAAGCGGATGCGTAAACGGATCGCCGCGCATGTTTTTGTACGAGAAATCAGCGGTCATTGCGCTTTCAGTGAGCGCGCTCGCAAATCGTAAAATGCGCTCGTCCTCGATTTTGCGGGCCGCGCGCAGCTTGTCGAAGTCGTTCGCGAGCGACGGATCTTGCGTGAGCGTGGTGCCTTCAAAACGCGAAAGCCAGATCCGGTCGGCCAAGAGAATGTGATGAAGCGTTTCGTGGAGCGAACCAAAAAATGCTCCGACGTCGCGCATGCGCTCTTCGTCGGAAAGCTCGGCGGCCAGCCCATAGAGCTTGTCGTTCATCCATTGGTTGTACCCGGCGTGAGCGCGAGCGTTGTCGACGTGCATGGGTTCTCTCCGTTCCTGGACGCCTGCGCATAGCTTGGCTTCTCAACATAGACCTTAGGGTTACTTCTTCGGTTTGGTCAGTGCGCCGCCCTTCGGGGCGGTTTTCGGTGCGCCGGTTTTCGGCGTGGCAGTCGTGGGTGCGTCGTCGTCCTTCTCGACGTCGACCGGCGGCGCGTAACCCGAAAACGCAGCCTCGCTCGCTGCGTCTTTTTTCAGCGCGGCCTCCATGGGCCACCACGAGACCGGACGGTCGTTCACCGTGAACACGATGTCGTAGAGCCCTTGCTTTTGCGGAAGCGGGCTGTCGACCTCGCTCACTTGCCCTTCGCAGCTCCACGTGTGCTCGGGGCGCACGTCCGGCAAGAAGCAGCCTTCGGAGCGGCCCACGATCTTTCCAGTGTCGTCCAAAACATAAGCACCGATCGAAACATCGCTGCCCGACCAGCCGCGTGATGCCCGCGCGAACCAGTTGAAATCGACGCGGCGCGGATAGCTGCGTTCTGTCCACCCGGAGCGAATTCCCTGCAAAAATAAGGGTGATTCGTTGGTGGCTTCGGCGACGATCACGTCGACGTCGGGATTGCCGTCCTCGACCGCGTCGGAGTCGGTGACGAGCTTCACCTCGTCGTCTTCATTTCCGGGAACTGCGATCGCGACGCGTGAGCGCCCGATCTCCTTGCCGTTGTATTTCGCGAGCACGACGTAAGGTCCGGTGACCTTCGCGGGAAAATGCATTTGCGATCGTGCGAATGAAACGCGTTGTCCTTTGTGAACGTGCGCATGGCGTTTGTCGGTGGCTACGATTTGATCGGACGGGTCGTGGACCTCGAACGTCACTTCTTGTTTGCCTTCCGGCAATCCGAACAACATGGCGACACACGGAATGGCGGTGTCCTTCACGTCGGCTTCGATGACCCGCGCGTTGCCCATGAGTGACGCGCTCGGCAAGCCGTTTTCGTCACGCCCGACGATCACGCGATCGGTGATGAAGAGATCTCCGTAGAGCTTGCTCGATTGCGCTTTCGCATATGCCGCCAGCGCTGGTTGCACGGGATTCGGTTTGGAAGCCGCGACGTCTTTGAGCTCGCTCACCGCGATGGCGCTCGAGATCGGTCCGGTGGGTGCGAAAGGTCCGGCCATGCCGGTGAACAAAATCGCGTGATCGATCCCGACGACGCGCGGCAGTCCGTTCGCATCCACGCTGACCACCGGACCACCAGAAAAGCCGGGAAAAATAGGGGCGTCGAACAAAACCAAACGCGCGCCGAACATGTCGACGTTGCCGCTCACGATGCCTGCCGACATTCCCCACGACAACTCCCAATATCCGCGCCCGGTATGTCCGAACGCCCAAACCGGCTCGCCGATTTCCATCTCATGCTCTGCGAGCGCGATTGGTTTCACGTCTTTCATGGGCGTGCGAGCCTTCAAGATCGCGATGTCGCGCACGACGTCGAAGTGCACGAGATCCGCGTCGACCGTTTGTCCGCTACGCGTCGTTACTCGGAGGCGATCGGGCCTTTGCACCACGTGCGCCGCGGTCACGATCAAATTGCCGTCGATGATGAACCCGCTACCGTCGGGCGATGGATTTTTGCGGAGCGACACGTCGATGGTGTGCTTGGGCGCATGAGGATCGGTGCCCATCGCTTTTTCGGCTTCGACGATCTCCTGTTCTTTGTCGGAGCGGTCGTCGTTCAGGATCGCAACGACCGAAGGTGCCACGAGCTCGAAGACTTGATGAGCGGAAGGAGCGACGTGTGCTTGCGGTGACGCCGCGGTCGGCGTCGAGCCTCCGCATGCGACGAGTGAGAGAGACGTTGCGAGTGAAGCGATCGACAGAGCGTGACGAGAGCGCATGGCTGGCGAATCTACTACGAAGAGGGCGCGCCGGAGCTTCCTCGCTACGGTTGGAGCGGCACTTCTTCGGGCTCCGTTCGAACGTCTTTGTCGTGGTGATGCTCGCGCTTCGTTTCTTCACCGCCCAGAAAAAAGCCCAAATTCAGCGACAAAACCGCAAAAACGGGCGTCGGTTGAAGCCGCGACTCGTAGGTTTTTTGCGCGACGCCGAGGTCGGCGAGCGCGATCTGCGAATCCTTGAAGTCCCCACCGAATCGGCCGCCGAATAGAACCGCGAAGGATGGAGCTTCGATCAAAATGTGCGCATCACCACCTGCAACTCCCGGACTGTCGAGCGATGCTGTCGTTCCGATGAAGCCGCGACCCTCGAGAGCAAAGATGGAAAACATTTCGTCGACGTCGCTGGAATTCGGACCGGCGGCGGCATTGGTGGAGACGAGCGCAATCGCAACGGCGAGCAAGGACGGCAGAAAGAATTCCGATTTCATGCGTAGGCCCTCATTGCTTGTGGAAGCGGAGTGGCGTGCTTCCGATGCTACGTGAGATCGCGCGACCGCCCGCGAATGGAGAGCCGGCGGTCGCACCGACATCGCGCATGACTTGAAGCGTGTAGTTGCAGATCGGATCGGATTTGTCGGCAGGTCGAAACGGCGAGCCATCGAATGAATACTTGCCGATGTCTGCCGCTCGCGTGGTGAGCACCGTGAGCGGGCAACCGTCGGCGGTGGAAACGCCTTGAATGGTGACGACGCCTTCGCGCGTGTCCTCGGTCGTCCAAGCAACGTCGAACTGGCTGTCGTAGTCGCCGTCGAGCGCGTCGGTGGTGATGCGTAACGGCGGTGACGCGTCGACGTGTCGCGGGTATGCAGGCTCACCGGGGCGGGTGAACACGAAGTTGAACGATGAGGTTTCGCTCGGTAAAACGGCTCGATAAAGCGGCTGGTCGCCCGAATCAACCCGCACCAATGGCGTGTCCGCGCATGACACCGCATCGCCGTTTGCCAGGTCCAAGTAACCGCCGGACTCATCACCGATCTGGAATTGCGCGGTGGCGGTCGGCGGATTTCCGAGCTCGGTCGTGAGCGTGTACGTCGTGTAAATGCCCGACAGCTCGACGTCGCTCGAGGAGGTCGGGCTGCGGCTACATCCGGTGAGCACGGGAGCCGCCGCCGAAATGAGAGCTGCGAGAATCGTGAGAGTTGTTTTCACGACTTCGCCTCAAAGCATCGCGCGGACCAAGTCGCGACGCCTGCTGGCCCGACCGATGCTTAGTCACCGAGCATGAAGCGAACATGGATCAGCGCAATTTTATTCGCACTCGCGTGCGCGCCGATGCTCGGGTGCGGCCACGAGGTGTCCGCCCAACACTTCGACGTCACGCTCGACGACGATGGTGCTCGCTATCAGGGGTCGATCGACTTTCCCGAATATTTTTCGGGCGGCGGTTGCACCGATGATTCGTCGACATCACGCGATCCGGACAATCACTCGTGCACGCCGAGCGCGCTTTCGGCCGGCACGATCGACGGCATCTCTCAAATCATTTCGGCGAAGATCGATTTGGACAAAACCACCGAAGAGCCCGAATACGTGATTCAGATCGTCAACGACGAAACCAAGATCTCGGACAAGTTCACGTGCTGGATGCACTCGCGCGACGTCGGCCACGCGTTCGAGTGCACCAACGAAAGTGAGCGACAAGGCGCGCTCGCAAGCATCACGCTCACGCCGGTCTGAGCTACTCGGTCGGCTCCGTTTGCGTGATTGTCGGGCTGAGCGT
>JBDTFL010000612.1:0-4179 GCA_039937955.1 Polyangiaceae bacterium
CACGCGACAGCTGCGCGTACGGGATGGATGATGGTGCGTCGACCGGGCGCACCGGCGTCTTGGCGCTTGCCGCAGTGAAGGGCTGCGCTGGCGGTTGCGGCGGCGGTGCGTCGCCTCCACATGCGGCCAACGTGAAAACCAAGATCGAGGCTGACGAAACGGAAAGACGCGCTCTCATGGCGCGCGAAGCTAGCACCGAATGGCGCCCGCGTGGTACGCGCGAGACCGATGAAAAATCCGCTTTCGCTGGGGATGACGCCGTCCGCTTTTTTGTCGGAATTCTGGCAGAAAAAGCGGCTTTTCGTGAAAGCTGCGTTGCCGGATTTTCGCGATCCGCTGACGCCCGACGAGCTCGCCGGGCTGGCCTGTGAGGATGCGGTCGAGTCGCGGCTGGTCGACTCGAAAACGTGGCGCGTCACGTTCGGTCCGCAAAAAGAGAAAACGCTGCGTGCGCTTCCCAAAACGAATTGGACGCTCCTCGTACAAGAGGTGCAGCGGTTCGTTCCCGAGGCAGCCATGCTGCTCGATGCGTTTTCGTTTTTGCCGAATCACCGTATCGACGACGTGATGGTGAGCTTCGCGCCGAAGGGCGGAAACGTGGGGCCGCACGACGACAGCTACGACGTGTTTTTGCTGCAAGGGCAGGGGCGTCGAAGATGGAAGATCGACGCGCGCAAGCAGCGCGACACGACGTTGAAGGCCGGTCTCGAGCTGAAAATTTTGAAGCGCTTCGAGCCGCAGGAAGAATGGGTCGCAGAGCGCGGCGACATTTTGTATTTGCCGCCAGGTGTTGGGCATCATGGCGTCGCGCTCGACGATTGCCTGACCTACTCGATCGGATTTCGCGCGCCGAATCGCCGCGAGCTGTGGCGCGAGCTGGTCGAGGACGCGAGTCACGCGCCGGAAGCCGCTCAGCTGTATCGCGATCCGAATGTTGCAGAATGCATGCATCCCGGAGAGCTCGACGACGCGTCGCTCGTTCGAGTTCGAGAAATGGTTCGCGCGCTCGATCTGTCGGACGCTGCGATCGACCGGTTTTTCGGCCGTTTTGCGACGCGGCTCAAGCCCGGACACGAGCTCGAGCCAGCGCCGAAAAAAATGAGCGAAGCAGCAGTGCGCAAAGCGTGGCTGCGCGGCGACTCGATCACGCGCAGTGAAGAGTGCCGCTTTTCATTTTTGCGTCGCCCGAAGAAAATCCTCTTCTATTACGGCGGTTACGAAGTGGAGGTCCCACGCTCGAACGCATCGCTCGTCGAGGTGATCTCGTCGCATCGCCATTTTTCGATCGCCGACGTTCTGCCGCGTGCCGCGTCGTCATCCTCCGCCATCACGCTCATCACCGATTTGCTCAACGACGGCGCGCTCGCCTTTGCGCCTCCCGCCCGTGGTAGAAGCGCCCGGCCATGAAGACAGCCTCTCTTCTTTTCCTCGGCGGCAGCGTGCTCATCGGATGCGGAGGCAGCCCGCCACCTGCGAGCGCAAATGCAGCATCGCTCTCGAATCATTCCGAATCGCAGCGCGGCATCGACGCAGCGTCGGCCGGTGAAATTCAGGCGCTCAGCAAGGACGAGATCCGTGGCTACAAAGAGGGGCGCGCGATGCGCTTCGGGCGGTCAGCAGAAAAAAACCACAATCCCTCACCCTACTTTTTGCTGAAATACCGCTCGGAGCTCGCACTGTTCGACGAGCAGCTGATCCCCGCGAAGGCGATTTTGGACCGCGAGCGAGCGCAAGCGTCGAAGCTCGGAAACGATCTCCTCTCCCACCAGGGCAAATTGGAGCAGCTGCTCGGCAACCCTGCGGGGTCACGCGACGACGAAGTTGCGGCGCTCGTCCGAGAAATTGCTAGAATTCAGGGAGAAATACGACTCGTTCATCTGCAGGCCGACGTCGCCGCGAAGAAGCTCCTGAACTCGGACCAACAGGTTCAGTACGATTCCATTCGCAGCTACGATCCGGACGAAGATGGACGCGACGCCATGACTGATGATGGAGTCTGTGCCACGCGGCCATAAGTTTTTGCTTGGACTGTCCGCGCGTTGAAATGCGCCTTCCGGAGAAATCATGACCAAACCGATCGTGAGACAGCGCTTGGGCAAGCAAGTTTCGAAGAAGCGAACCATTACGGCATGCCTTTTTTCGACAGCAGCAGTTGTTTCGGCCATGGCGTGCGGCTCCGCCTCTGACAGCTCGTTTGCAACCGGCAGCGACGGCGGATCGGGGAGCGACGACGACGGCAGCGGGATCGGAAGTGGCGACGGCGGCGGCGGTTTCGGCAAAGGCGACGCCGGTGATTCCGGAAAAGGAAACGCGGACTCCGGTCTGAATGCGTGCGCCGCAGACACGCAACAAGCGAAGCTCGCGCCTCTCGACATCGTGCTGATGCAGGACGTGTCGGGCTCGATGTGGGAAGACATCGGAACGACGGGAACCTCGGCGACGACGTCGAAATACACGGCCGTAAAAGCAGCGCTCAATACGTTCACCGCGGACCCCACGTCAGCGGGCATCAGCATCGGGCTGCAATATTTTCCGCTGTTCTTCAACAACATCCCCAACTCGTGCACGGTCAAATCCGATTGCGGCGCGTCGGGTGGCTCGTGCATCGAGGGCGCTTGCACGAAGGGCAGCGTCACGTATTGCGTGAACAGCGGCGAGTGCAATGGCGGTGGAACGTGCACGCCGGTTCTGCGCTGCGCCGGTGATCCCGAGATCCTCTGCATCACTGCGGGGGACTGCACGAGCAACGGCGTATCGGGTCCGTGCAATCAACCGCTCATGCGCGGTGAGTGTCAGGGCGACTACTTCGCGGGGAGCGATCCGATCTCGTGCACCCCAACCGACTACGCCGTACTGCCCGTTCCGATCGCGATGTTGCCGGGCGCTGGAACGGCCATCGGAAATTCGCTGAGCGCTCACATTCCGAACGGGCTCACGCCGACGTACAGCGCGCTTCAAGGCGCGTATGCAGCGGCTCGTCTCTATTCGGCATCGCACGCAGGCGATGAGGTTGCAGTCGTTCTTTCGACCGACGGTATCCCGAACTCCGGCGGTGGCACTGGCTGCGACGACGTCACGGCCGACATCGAAGCGCTCGCGAGCAGCGCGCTCACGGGAACGCCCAGCATCAAGACATTCGTCATCGGCGTGCTCAGCCCGGTCGACAACACCGTGACCGCCACCAACCTGCTCAACGGAATCGCGTCGTCCGGCGGAACGACCGCAGCGTCCATCATCGGCACGAGCTCCACGACCGAAAGTGATTTCGTCGCGGCGCTCCAAAAAATTCGCGGTCAGTCGCTGCCTTGTCAATTCGCGCTACCGGTCCCCGATGCCGGCACGCCAGACTACAGCAAGGTAAATGTAGTCTACACAGATTCCAAAACCTCCACTGCCGACATCGTTCCGTACGTGGGAGCGCTCGCGGATTGCGCGGCTGACGGCGGCGCGAACGGCGGCTGGTATTACGACGTCGACCCGTTCACCGACTCCGGAACGCCGTCGAAGGTTCTGCTTTGCCCGGCGACATGCGGCGTCGTCCAAGCGGATCCGACCGGCAAAGTCGACGTTGTCCAAGGTTGCAAGACCACGACGACCGGCGGCGGCCCTCCGCGCTGAACGTGTTCTAGCTTTCTAGACGCCCGCGCGTCGCTCGGGCTTTCTAGACGCCTGCGCGTCGCTCGGGCTTTCTAGACGCCTGCGCATCGCTCGGCTTTTAACACCCGGATTTCAATCCGTCGTAGCGTGTGAAGAACTTTTCGCGCGGCTGGCCGTTGTTTGTCAGTCGCACGTTCGCACGCCCGCCCACGGGGGAGATCCATGAATACGCCCAAGCCGCTGCATCACGAGTCGAAGCCGATTTCGCAGTCGCTTCCGTTTTCGCCGAAGGTCATCGTTCTGTTTACCGGTCTTGCCCTTATTTTCGGGTCGATCATCGCGGTGCTGGTGTTCCACACGCCAACGCCGACGCGGGCGCGCATCATCGGAGCGCGCCTCGACCTCGTGTCCGGTGACGTAGCGGTCACCGATCAAGGAACGACTTCGAAGGAGCTCTCCGGAACGCCACTCGCGGTCGGCGCGCACATCGCCACCGGCAAGGGCGCACGCGCGATGGTTCGCACCGCCGACGGCGCTGCAGTGTTCTTGCGCGACAACACCGAGATCGTGTTGGCCGACAAA
>JBDTFL010000613.1:0-2989 GCA_039937955.1 Polyangiaceae bacterium
GACCGTTCACGTCGATGGTCTTTGCCCAACGCAAACCCGGTCCGGGTTTCGGAACGTACGTTCCGAGCGGATGACCATGTCCGTGACCGAGGCCGTCGCACGGCGGGTTCTCGCATTTGCCGAGGCCGATGCCGAGCCCGCTGATTCCGTTGAGGCCGACGCCGGTGCACGGTCCGCCTTGGCAACCGCCGCCTTCTCCGGTTCCGGAGAGTCCCCATCCGGATCCGAATGCATCGCCGATGTTCGGCGAGAACATGTCGCCGAGATGCGTCTCTTTGTCAGCGCCGTTTGCGACGTCGCCCCAGGGAATCGACGGGCTGTTTTGCAACTGCGTCGCAAGAGATCCGAGGAGGTCGTTCATGCCGAAATTTTGCGCCATTTCGAGCTGTTTTTCGCGCGGCAGCGAGATCTGATTGTCCTTCGCTTGCCCTTGAAAGGCGATATGCCCGAGCGTTTTCGGCTGCGTCGTTCCGGTCTTTCCCGATTCACCCGCAGTCTGTCCGCCGGCCGCACCAGAGTCGCTTGCTGCGCCCGTCTCTTGCGATGCCATGCGCTCGCGTTCGCGCTCCGCCGCGCTGTCGAGCAACTTTCCCATCGTAACAATTTGATCGCGGTCGATCGATTCGGCGTCGTCATTTCCGAGACGCGGCAGAAACAAAGCGAGCGACGCGAAGATGGCCGCGTGCATCATCGCGGACGCGCCGACACTGCCGAGCGCGCTCTCGCGAATCGATTCCAAAAATCCGGCAGCGGTTTTTTTGCCGGCCGGCACCAAACGCAAATCCAGGGAAAATTCCCCGAAGGCGAGCTTGCAGTCGTGACCTGCACGCAGATCGTAGATGTCGTTCGCGTCGCGCATGGATCCATCAACCACCATCGACGAGCTCGAAGGTGCCCGCACGAGCGTTGCACCAGCCGCCGACGATGCACCGACGACCTCGGCCCAATTCGATCCGAGCGATGCGGCGGGAACCATGAAGTCGCATGCGTCGGTTTCACCGAGCGTGATCGCGCGACCTGCGTCGAAGTGTTTCGTCTCGAGGACGTCACCCTGCCAACGCAGCGTCGCTTCCACGACCTCGGCATCGCTGCGTTCGATTTCCGCAGCATTCAAAGATTCGACCGGCCCCGAAAACACGTACCCCGTCGCCATGACGACACACCTCTCCCGAAGCCGTGGACGACATGTCGTCACGGCTCGCTTTGTTGGTTTCGCGCTTACGTGCGCCAGAGCGACCATGCTCGGTCGCGTCTAGCCGGATGCGAAGTGCTTCCGTTGTTCAGCGCTCCCCAACAGAGACAGCGGCTTGGTCGCCAGGTTCCAAAATCTCAAAAAAAAACGCGCGCTCCGAAGAACGCGCGTCTCTCAATCACTGGAAAATTCCAGGCTCAAATAGCGAGCAAGGATTGCTCGCGTCTAGCTCGCTCGTAACTTGAATAACCTTCGAGTTACTTCGTCGCCGGCTTTGCTGCGGGCTTCGCTGCTGCGCCTTTGCTCGCGCCTGCGGCTTTGCCCTGATCCGCCGCCTTGTCGTCGTGCTTCATCATGCCGATCTGCATCATGAGCTCGCCGCCGTTCGAGTACGACCAGCCGTGAATCATTTTGCCGTTCGCGATTTGGTAGATCTCCGCGGAGTGCAAGCTGACCGGTTTGTTCGACGCCTTCATCGGGCCGAGCGCGCCTTTTTGGGTGCCGTTCATGGTCGACTCGACGATGACGAAGTCTTCGACGCCGAACGAGTTCGTGATCGTGGTCTTCGCGTCCGGGAACGCCTTCGTCCACATCGCGAAGAACTTCTTCGCGTCGGCTTTCTTGGTGACGACGCCGGCCATCGGACCCGCGTTGTCGACGAAGTCGCCGTTGTCATCGATGGTCGCGAGGAAATCCGCTTCTTTTTTGCTGTCCATCGCCGTGTACATCGTGGTCGCGAAACCGTTCGCCGCATCTTCTGCCGGCGTACCCTTCGCAACGTGCGCTTCGATCGGTGACGTCGACGCGGTCGGGACCGCGCGCGCCTTCATCTTGCTCATTCCGAGCTGCGCTGCGACCGTTCCGAAATCCATGTAGCGGTCTTCCTTCTTGATGAGACCGTCCGGCGTGAACCACGCAACGGTGAGGCCCATCGTTCCGGCCTGTTTCTCGGTCGCTGGCTTACCCATGAATCCGCCCGTGTCGGTGCCGCTCCAACCGAACTCGGTCGCGACCATGTCGTTCTTGGTGAACGTGCGCGTGACCCAGAACTTCATGTCTTTGTACTGGTCGAACGCCATCTGAATATTTTTCTGCGCGTCGGCTTTCGTCGACGTGCTCGGCATCCCCATCATGTTGTCGCTGACGTCGTCGGTGAACACTGACGCGTATTTTGCGGAGTCGTGTGCGTTCATCGCGTCGGCGATCGTCTTGATCGCGGTGGCCTGGAGCTCGGCGAGCGTCGGCTTTGCGGGCGTCGGTGCTGCGGATGCTGTCGGTGCGGGCGTCGTGTCGACGGCTGCAACCGGTGCGGGCGGCGGTGCGGGCGGCGGAGCTGCTGCGTCACCACCACCACATGCTGCTGCCAACATTCCCAAACATGCCACTGCGCCGAGGCGCCCAAATACGTTCATCATTTCGTCCTCCCAAAAATAGAGCGCCTCACCAAAGGCCTTGTGGAATCACAAGGCACGGGCTTCCCGAAGGTTGCCCAGAGGCAAATTCGTGGACGGGGCGTTGCGGAGCCCCCTCCAAGCGCAAGCGTCGTCTCGCGTTTGGTCCGCGACGTCAAGCTCGGGCTAGTCGACCTGCGCGCGATTTTGTGCGAACGAAGTGTCGTGCGAAAGCGCGCTCTCGGAAAAACCGGCCTCTACGTCTCCGAAATGGCCGTCGGCACGTGGGGACTCTCCGGCGACGGCTACGGCAAGGTCGACGCTGAAGTGGCTGAAAATACGGTGCGTCGTGCGCTCGAGCTCGGCGTCACACTCTTCGAAACCTCGGATGCATACGGTGCGGGCG
>JBDTFL010000614.1:0-7409 GCA_039937955.1 Polyangiaceae bacterium
GAATGTAGCGCCGCTCCACCTCGTCGAGCGCCACGAGCTCGGTGGGATCATTTCCTGCGACCACGACGTGCGAGAACCGATAGTCGCGAATTTTTTCCGGTAAATCGTCGACGCAGATCTCCTGGAGGCGCGTGAGTGCAACCGCACGTTCCATGCTGTTTTGTAGCTCGCGAACGTTTCCGGGCCATGCGTAAGCGACGAGCTTTTCGGCGACCTCTTTGGAAAATCCGGTGACATTTTTTTTCGACGCAGAAGCGAAGCCGGTGATGAAGCGGAGCGCCAGCGGGAGGATGTCGCCGCCGCGCGCACGAAGCGGCGGCAATGCGATCTGGACGACATTCAGTCGGTAGTAGAGATCTTCGCGAAATCGTTTTTCTTCGATCGCCGACTCGAGATCGCGATTGGACGCGGCGATGATGCGCACGTCGACGGGCGTTTCGGATTTTCCGCCGAGCGGTCGCACGGTGCGCTCTTGCAGCACGCGAAGGATCTTGGGCTGCAAACCGAGCGGCATGTCGCCGACCTCGTCGAGGAACAACGTGCCGCCGCGCGCCTGAGCAAAGAGGCCGACATGCGTTTCCTTTGCGTCGGTGAATGCACCACGCATGTATCCGAACAGCTCGCTCTCGAGAAGTTGCTCGGGCAACGCCGCACAATTGATGGCGATGAAAGGTCCTGCGCTGCGCGTGCTGCGTTTGTGGATGGCCTGCGCGACGACTTCTTTGCCGGTGCCGCTCTCGCCGGAAATGAGAACTGTCGCCTCCGAGCTAGCGACGCGCGAAATCAAATCGTGCACCGCCTGCATCGCCGCGCTTTCACCGATCAGATCAGAGTCGTGCGAGCTGGATTGCGCAGCGCTCGAACGAAGTCGTTTAACCTCTTCGCGAAGCCGCTTGTGCGTCGCTGCGCGATCGACTGCGAGCGAAAGCACGTCGAGCTCGACCGGCTTGCTGATGAAGTCGTAGGCCCCTGCGCGAATCGCGGCTATCGCCGAATCGAGACTGCCGAACGCCGTGAGCAAGATCACCGGAACGTCTGGACGATTGAGCGCGACGCGCTCGCAGAGCTCGAGGCCGCTCATTTCTCGCATGTTGAGATCGCTGACGACGACATCGAACGTTTGCTCCTCGAGCAGCTTCAACGCGTCGGCGGCGTGGGTTCGCCACGCCACGCGATGGCCTCGTTTTCGCAAACCGATTTCGAGTGTCTCGCAAAGCGGTTGATCGTCGTCGACCATCAGAACGTCAGCACTCAAAGTTGCACCCGCGCGAACTATAGATGAAGTGGAAGCACCCACCTCCCATAGACAACCAGATTCGCGAAGGTTGGTCCGTCCATGAAGATCGTCCAAAAGCTCACGCTGTTGTTCATCATCGGCATCTCCTTGGTGCTCGCCGCCAACGCCTACCTTCGCGTCAATCGCGAGGTCGCGTTGTTCGAGACCGATCGCGTGCAAAATCAGAGTCTTCTGGCGAGCGGAAGCGCGGCTGCCGTCAGCTCGATCTGGCGAACGGATGGCAGAGAACGCGCGCTCGCGCTGATCGGTCAGCTCGACCAGCGTGCCCCGAAGCTGCAAATCAAGTGGCTCAGCCTCGAGGATCGCAGCTTCGTCGATGCCGGGACGATCGAGCGACTGCGGAGCGGATCGATTGCCTCGTTCGAAGGAACGGACGCCCGAGGTGCAAAGCTTCGCTGCAATTATGCGCCGGTCTCGTCTGCCTCGATGATCGAAGGCGCAATCGGCATCTGCGAGCCTTTCTCGGTTCAAGACGCTTACGTTCATCGGACGATCGCCGAGACCGGAGTGACGATGCTGACGCTCGTCGCCGTGTGCTCGGTCATCGCCGCGCTGCTCGGAGTGTGGCTCGTCGGTCGGCCGATCGGCGCGCTCGCCAATAAAGCGCGTCGCATCGGTGAAGGGGATTTCTCGAGGCCTCTCGTACCGCGGGGCCACGACGAGATCGCCATGCTTTCGAACGAGATGAACGCCATGTGTGAGCGTCTCGTTGCCGCTGCGGAAAAAGTAGCGGCCGAAACCAAATCGCGAATCGCTGCGATCGAGCAGCTTCGCCATGCCGACCGACTCGTCACGGTAGGTAAGCTCGCGTCCGGTCTCGCCCACGAGCTCGGTACGCCACTCAATGTCGTCGAAGCGCGTGCGGAAATGATCGCGTCCGGTGAAACCGATGCCGAGGAGACGAAGAGCTACGCACGGGTGATCACGGAAGCGACGGAACGCATGACGAAAATCGTGCGCCACCTTCTCGATTTCGCGCGACGAGGAAATCCGCAAACCGGACCGCACGAGATGCTGTCTCTCGCCCAACGTGTCGCCGCGCTGCTCGCGCCGTTGGCCGGAAAAAAACAGGTGATCGTGCACGTGGAAGGCTCTCGTGCGCGTGCGCTCGTCGACCCGGATCAGATGCAGCAAGTCCTCGCCAATCTGGTCGTCAACGCGATTCACGCATCGAATCCGAACGGAAAAATCGACGTGATCATTTCGGAAGAAAACGCGCAACCTCCTGCGGATCTGGGTGACAGCGAAATGGACTGCGTACGACTTCGCGTTCGCGATCATGGCGTCGGAATTGCGCCGGACGATCTGGCGCGCGTGTTCGAGCCCTTCTTTACGACCAAAGAAGTCGGCGAGGGGACGGGCCTCGGCCTTGCCGTTGCGTACGGCATCGTGCGCGATCATGGCGGATGGATCGAAGTCGTGAGTGAGAGAGGATCGACCACGGAGTTCTCGGTCTACTTGAAGCGCGCGCTCGACTGAGTCGTGGCACGCCCGATGCTCTACGAAGAGCATGGAGACGCCCCACGAAACGACCTACTCGGATGGGCGCCACGCGCGAATTCTCGTGGCTGAGGATGATGTCGAGATGCGTCGACTCGTCATCGAGTCGCTCCGCGCCGATGGCCACGATCCTGTCGACGTTACCGACGGCGGCCAGCTCCTCATTCAAATCACGAATTTCTATCGGATTCGCCCGAATCCCGAGCCGATCGATTTGGTGGTGACCGACGTTCGCATGCCGGTTTGTAGTGGTCTCGAGATCGTCGAAGCCCTGCGAAATGCCCATTGGACCACGCCCATCGTGATCATGACGGCATTCGGCGATGACGAGACGCGTGCCCGTGCGAAGGATCTCGGGGCCGTTCTTTTGGACAAGCCCTTCAAGATGAAGACGCTTCGCGGAATCGTCCGCGTCCTGTTGCGGGGTGAGTTACCGCCCGAAGCTTGAGTCGCGAGGACTCGGCGTTTCTTTTGGACACGATCGGCGCCTTGTTCTTGCGTGTTCGTTTACGCACCTGACCTCAGAGGTCTAAGGTTGCGGTGCCGATGCATCCCGAGATGACACTCGTTCTTTTGTTCACCGCCGCAACTGCGGTCGCGATCGCTGCGCGTCACGTGAAGATTCCTTACACGGTCGCTCTCGTGCTCGGTGGCCTCGCACTGGGCGCAACGCACTTCGCGCACGATGTTCACCTCACGAAGGAGCTCCTGTTCACGGTATTTTTGCCGGGTCTCGTTTTCGAGGCTTCGTATCACCTGAAATTTTCGGACTTTCGTGCGAACGCGGTGGCCATCGTGTCACTGGCCGTTCCGGGCGTGGTAGTCGCGATCGGCGCGACGGCGGCACTGCTGGTCACGAGCTCGAGCTTCGCCGGTTCCGCAAAAGGCGGTTTCGATTGGTCGCACTCGCTCATCTTCGCATCGCTCATCGCGGCCACCGATCCGATCGCGGTTGTGGCGCTTTTCAAAACGCTCGGCGCACCGAAACGACTTGGCGTCCTGATCGAAGGCGAAAGTCTCGTGAACGACGGCACCGCAATCGTGCTGTTCACGCTCGTCTACGCGGCAGTAACGGGCGGAGGAATGAGCGTCGGCGAGGGTGTGCTGGCGTTCGTTCGGATCGTCGGCACCGGGTTCTTCATCGGAGCGATCGTCGGACTGGCCGCCACTCACGTCATCAAACGGATCGACGACCCGATGATCGAGATCACGCTCACGGTGATCGCCGCGTACGGATCCTTCGTCGTATCCGAGGAATTTCAAGCGTCCGGCGTGATCGCGACGGTCACCGCCGGCATGATCTCGGGAAGCTTCGCTGCTCCGCGAATGTCCGCGACTACCCGGGTCGCCGTCGAATCGTTTTGGGAATACATCGCGTTCGCATTGAATTCGATGGTGTTCCTGCTCATCGGAACCGCGGTCTCGGTCGGTCATCTAATTCACGCGTGGCGGCCGATCCTCCTCGCGTTCTTCGCCGTGACCGTCGGCCGTGCAATCGTCGTGTTCGCGGCAACGGCACTTCTCCGACCCACGCGCGAGCGAATTCCCTGGAAATGGAGCGTGATGCTGACTTGGGGTGGTCTACGCGGCGCGCTCTCGATGGTGCTCGCGTTGGCATTGCCATATGAGTTTCCGGATCGCGATTTGATCGTCACGATGACGTTCGGCGTCGTCCTATTGTCGATCGTCGTGCAAGGAATCAGCGCAGGTCCCGTGTTGCGACGGCTCGGGCTCGCATCGCCCATCAGTGTGGATGTGAGTTAACGACTCAGAAATTCGCTCCGATGTCGCCGATGGAAATGCTCGGCCCGAAAACGAATCCGAACGACTGGCCTTGTTGGTTGAGCACCTCGCGCGAGACTTCGTATTCGAACCAAGCATGCAGGTTGATCGAAGTTTGACTGGCGCGCGACACGTTCGCGATCGGCACCGCGATGCCGGGTCCTGCAACGAGAGCGACGACGCCGTGCGAGTTCACCGAGGGGTCGGTATCACCTGCGATGCCGAGCCACATCACACCGGCTTCGAGACCCAGCGGAAATGCGTCGCCGTCACGCGACAGCGCGACCAGCCGCAATATCGCGCCGACGCTCAACGTCAAAATTCCGCTGTGTCCCGTATCCGCGAGCCGAAAGAGTCCAGTTGGTATCGCGGTCGTTCCGTAAAGACGCGCGTGTGAAGTGGCAGTTACGAGCGACCATTGCGCTTGCGGGGCGCGCCGATCGGACTCTTCAGGCGATTGTTGATCGGTCCCTTCGGAGGAATTTCCGACGCGAACGACAATCCGATCGAACGGATCGGTCGCACCGCCGATCGCCATATAAAAGGGGTGATCCGCGCGACGAAGGACAATGCGTTCGTCGAGACGCCCATCATTTTTCGTCGCACCGTCCGAGCCGGTGACCGTGACCGACACGCGAAGCGTTTGTGCGCCGTCCTCGACGGTCAGCTGCTCGCGATGAAAAATCAATTGGCAGGTGTCGCGCGCGCGATACGGAATCGAAACCGTCGTCGCAATCGGTATGCGCTCGGAGTGACCTTCGCCATCACCACAGACGATCTCGACGAGCGGCTTTTTCTCGCGCGTTCGTGCGCCGAGCGCGACGGGAACATCGGCGGACCGAAGCGCGCGATCGACCGGCTCGTTTTGTTCGGCGATCGAAATGCCCGCGAGCGCGTCGGGCAAAGACGTGTCGATGAGGGCTAGCCGCAGCGGCGTCGAGCCACTCGCGCCGTCCACGCCGCGCACCCAATCGCCAGTGCCATCGTGTTTCGCTTCGTACACGCCGTCGATCGGACGAACGACGATCGACGTGCCTTTCGGAGGAGGCGGCAAGAGCACGCGCGCAAATCGATTCGTGGGAATGAAATCGATCGCAGCTCCATCGGCTATTTCGAGCTTCGCGCGCCACGTGAATCGACGCGTGGGCGCGCGAGCGGTGCCGAGGATCGTGTCGCGCTTTCGCACGGTCACGACGAGCGAATCGGATTCGACGCGTGGAATGCGGACGACGCTGTACGAGGATCCGCCGATGATCTCGGTTCGCTCGACACGTGCGGTACCGTCACCTGTCGTCACCACGAGATCCCCGTCGGCACGCGCACACGTTCCGTCGACGCGCAGAACGACCCGCTCGTTGTCTGCATCCGCGACGACCACTGCGGATGCGATCGAGACCGGACAACGCTGCAGTGGCAACATCACGACGGGGGCCGAATCCGCCGCGCCACTCGTCTCACGAAATACGATGTGCGGTCGCAATTGAAAGTGCACCTCGAGCTTGTCGTCGCCGCCGCGTTCTCCGCGCACCACGAGATCATTGCCCGACAGCTCGCATGTCGCGTCGACGCAGCTGACCGCCGACACGGCATCGGGATGCGACAGCGGAACGCGCGCGACGCCCGACGAGAGATCGACCGATGCATCCGTGGCGACGACTTGATGCAATGTGATTTCGTTGAGCGGGACGTCGAACGCATCGTCAGGAAGACGTTTGCCGGCAGGATCGAAAAAAACCCCGTCCGCTACAACACGTGATCCGCTCGGGAAAATAGCCACTTTGAGCGCGCTCGGGTCGACGGGAAGATCGCGCGGAACTGCGAACGCGCAGCTCTCGATCGAAGGCGCAGACTTCACATTCGCGCTCGGCGGCGCGTTTTGTGAAGCGCACGTGTCGCTACCGGCACGTGTTCCAGCCGTCCAGCGAAGAGCGCTTCCGCGAAGGCGTCGTCCCTGAACGACGACGCGACCGCCATCGGGATCGACCGCGATTGAATCGGCGGCGGCACGCGGACCGATTGCAATCACGGACAAGCTCGAGGTCGACGCCGCGCAAGCGCCGTCGTTCGGCGCGACTTTCACATCGACGACTTTTCCGATGGCGTCGTCGGCCGTGGGCACGTGAAGCGAGTGACCGTCCGCTTCGATCGACCACCCGGCGTCGAGCGGCGCGCTCTTGCAAGCAACGCGATCAGCGCCGAGCGCGAGTGAATGCGCACCGAGTGGCGCCTCCCAGGTTTCTGCGGCGGCACTTCGCGCAAGGAACGAGAACGCGAACAACGCGCACACGAAAAAAACACGCGATCCAATCTTCATGTTTCGCGAAACACGAGCACAGGTCGGACCATTGCGGCAACCGAGTCATTTCGACACGTGGTGTCGATCTGTCCAATCGCAGACGCTGCAAGCCGCGGAAAAATCGCAGATCCGTCTGGCATGGCCGCTGCTCTATGCAGTCTCAAGATGGAGGATTTTCTCATGACTGCTCGATCCATGTTTGGCCTGCCGTTCCTCGTTGCCCCGTTGCTTCTCGGAGGTTGCGCGCATCAGCAAACGACGCGGCCCGACACAGCAATTCAAACGACCACGATTTCACAAGCGCCGGTGCAACCGAAAACGACCGGCAACGTTTCCGTTTCCAATGACATCGCGCGGGCGTGCAAAGTCGACTTCAACAACGTCGCCAGCGCGCCGAAGTTCGACACCGATCAGAGCTCGCTCGAGCCGCAAGATCAAAGTGTGTTGCAGCAAGTCGCGACCTGCGTGACGAGCGGTCCGTTGAAAGGTCGTTCGCTCCACCTGGTCGGACGAGCCGATCCGCGCGGTGAGGTT
>JBDTFL010000615.1:0-6588 GCA_039937955.1 Polyangiaceae bacterium
GCTCGCCACCAAAGGCGGCGCTCCGGGAGTGGGTCGCGCGGTGAACGCAACCGTCGTCGCGAGCGCCGCTGGTGTTTTCATTTTGGATTACGTCGTCAGCTTTTTGCTCGGATGAAATAATGGAAGCGCGCCAAGAACAATCGTGGGTCGGAGATCTCGGCGCGACCGGCATCGATCTGTTCGTCGGCGCACGCGATCTCTATTCGGTGTTCGTGCGCACGCTTTATTTTTCTGTACGTCGCAAACGCGACAAGGGCGCGGTCGTTCAGCAGATGTACGAGATGGGAAATAAATCTCTCTTCTTCCTCTCGATCACGATGGGCTTCATCGGAATGATTTTGGTTTACCAAGCCGCGCTGCAATCAAAACGCGTCGTTCCGGATTTTTCGCTTTTGGGCGCGACGTATTTGGAATTACTCGTGAGGGATCTCGCGGCATCGCTCGGCGCGCTGATGCTCGCGACGCGCGTCGGCGCAGGAATCGCCGCAGAAATAGGCTCGATGGTGGTTACCGAGCAAATCGACGCATTGCGAATGTGCGCTGCCGACCCGATCGATTTTCTGATCGTGCCGCGATTCTTGTCCAGCATGGTGATGACCACTGTGCTGATCGTTTTCGGCGGCACCGTCGCGTTTTGCGCGGGCGGCCTCACCGCGTACATCGCGTTCGACGTTCCGCTGCGTACTTTTTTCAGCATGCAGCTCATCGATCACGGCGACGTCATCATCGGTCTCACGAAATGCGTCGCATACGGCGCGGCCATCCCGGTCGTGTCTGGCTACTGCGGGCTCTCCACGTTCGGCGGCTCTGAAGGCGTCGGCTGGGCAACCACGCGCGCGGTCGTAAACTCATCACTCGCGATCATCATGCTCAACGCATTTATCTCCAGCGCGGGGTTTTTGATCTTCCCCAATTCATAACCGTCCAAATGATCAGCTTCAAAAACATTCGCAAAGCGTTCGGGCCCAAACCGGTGCTCGACGACGTCAGCTTCGACGTCAAACGCGGCGAAGTTTTTTTCATCATCGGCGCATCGGGCGTCGGAAAAAGCGTGCTGATCAAACACTTGATCGGCCTTCTTTCTCCGGACGGCGGTGAGATCTGGCTCGACGGCGAGGAGATTAGCCGCTTCGACGAAAAGAAGATGGATGGCGTGCGGAAAAAATGCGCGATGGTGTTTCAACACTCGACGCTCTTCGATTCCATGACCTGCGCCGAGAACGTCGCGCTGCCGCTCCGAAAGCACAAAGGAATGCGCGCGAAAGAAGCGCTCGACGAAGCGGGCCGACGTCTCGAGGTCGTGAACATGCGCGAGTTCGGCGATCGCTATCCGTCGGAGCTCGGCGACGGCATGCGCAAACGCGTGGCGATCGCGCGCGCCCTCACGCTCGACCCAGAATTCGTTTTGTTCGACGAGCCGACGACCTCACTCGATCCGGTGAGCGCACGTCGCGTCGACAAATTGATCCGCGAATTGTCGGACAAGCTCGGCGTCACATCGATCGTCGTCAGCCACGATTTACAGAGTATTTTCTCGATCGCCGACCGAATCGTCATGCTCTACAAAGGCCAGGTGAGGATGGTCGGCACCAGAGAAGAGTTCAAAAACGCCGCCGACCCCATCGTCCAACAATTCATCAACGGCCACGCGCACGGCCCGATGGATCTGTGAGCCACTTGACCTGAATCAGCGACCGCCGAAACGGAGAGAGCCGCGCATTCTCGTCTTCACCGTGGGGCGACGAAGGTTTGGCGTTCTCGAGGCCGCGGGATACGATTCCGCAGCTCGATGGATCGCGCACGGCTTGCAGGTCTTTCGGCTCTCCTTGGCGCTGCTTCGCTTCTCGCGAATGCCTGCGGTGAAACGAGGTTCTCATCGTCGCCGACCGACGACGATGCAGGCAGTGTCGACGGCGCCACACCGACGGATCACGATGTTCCCGATTCCGCACCGGGAGACGCAGCCGATATTCCATTCTGCGCAACGCATCACGATCTTTGCGACGATTTCGAGGACACGAGTATCGCCTGGCCGCTGTCGCATTGGGATTCGAACACGCAGCTCGCAGCGCTCACGTTGACGATGCCTGGAGAGGATGGCTCGGGCCATGCGCTTCACGTTCAAGAGCCGGGCGATTCGGGCGCTGATCCGACGCTACAAAAAACCGTGGTGCGCGCAATGACGACGCTCACGTGCCAAGCCGATCTGCGCGTCGACGCGATGCCAGCCACCGCGGCCTCGCCCATCTTGTTCAACATCCGACTGAATTCCAGCGCGGCCGGCGTCGCGTTCATTTTCTTTCTGCAGGCAAACGACACGGGATCGAGCGCTGTTTGGGTTCTCACGACCGGCACGGCGTCGAACCTCATGAACACCTCGACCAGTCAAGACTTGGGAACCGTCGTGCTCGGTGCGTGGCAGCATTTGGCGTTCACACTCACGCCGTCGACCGGCGCGCTGATGTTCAACATGCCGGGGATTGCGAGCTTCAACCGCACCGGGCTGACGGCGGTCTCGCCGATCGACTCGACGGATTTCCAAATCGGAGTGAGCCCGATCGATCCAGCTTGGTCGGTGCATTTCGACAACCTCGTCTGCGACGAAAGCCCCTAGACGCCTGGACGATTCGGCCGCTTACCGGTACTGATCTTGGGCGCATGGCCCAGGAGAAGTCGATCGAGGTCAAAGTAGGAATCTTGATCCTCGTGTCGCTGGGGATTTTGGCGGTGTTCATCCTCGCCATGAGCGCCATCTCGTTTCAGAAGACCTACACAATATATGTCGATTTCGACAATCCCGGCGGGCTGCAGTCGGGCGCGCCGGTGCGCATCGCCGGCGTGAAAGTCGGAAGCGTCGACGAGCTGGAGTTCAAGGGCGGCATCGTCGATCCGCAGGTGAATCGCCGCGTGCTCGTGCGCGCGAAAATCAGCGTCCAAGAAAAAGTGAAGTCGACCATCCACGACGACGCAGACTTTTACGTCACGACTCAGGGCGTGCTCGGCGAGCAATTCATGCAGATTGATCCAGGAACGCCGACGCGGCCGATTTTGGCTGAAAACGCGATCGTCAAAGGCATCGACCCGCCGCGTTTGGATTTGTTTTTGGCGAAGGCCTACGAGCTTCTCGATACGACGGTCACGGGCATCAACAACAACCGCCAGCTCTTGAGCGACATGGCCGTGAATGCTGCCGGGCTCATGAAAAATCTGAACGGCGTGCTCGGCGACAATCGTGATCGCATCAATCGCACGATGGAAAATTTGGAGAAGCTCTCCACGGAAGCGAACGCGCTCACGAAAGATGCACACGCCAGGATCAGTGACCCACGCGTGGATCGCACGCTGTCGAACATCGACGCGATTTCCGGCGATATTCGCAAAGACTCGGCGCCGATGCTCAAAGACGCACGCGAGGCTTTGGCAAACGCGAACCGCGCGACCGAGGTGATCGGCTCGCCCGAGCAAGCTGCGAAATTGAAGAAGTCGTTCGAAGATCTCGCCGAGCTCGCGTCACGCGCAGATGCGACGGCGGCAGATGCCCAGGCCATCGTACAGCACATCAAAAAAGGCGAAGGCACGGTCGGCGCGCTCGTGATGGACGAAGAGGTTTACGACGACGTCCAAGAAATGCTCCGCGACCTCAAACACAATCCGTGGAAATTTCTCTGGCGCGAATAGCTGGACGCCTATGCGTAGCTCCGCTCGGCTTGTTTTATCGAGCGATTACGGATCAGCGACGAATCCGTTGAATGCAAACCAGGTGCTCGGGTCGGTCGACGCCGGCCGAATCGAAAACGCCGCGCCTTTGGCGACGCTGGTTGCAGTTGAAAGCGCAGTGCGTGTGATCGTCAAATGCACGACGTCACCGTTTTGCACCTGGCTCTGGTCCAGCACGAGGGTCATCTGCGGCGGCTGCTTGTAGAACGCCGACGCGACGTCGACCGCCGAGATCGTGAATGGATTCGGCATCGGTGCGCTGCTCGAAATATGCACGTCGATCGTCGCGGATTTTCCGACGTCCAACGTGATGCCTTTGGTTTTCAACGTGGAATTGAAAGGGACCTCGTCGGGCAACATCGCTGCGGCCGTGAGCATCGGAACGTTTCCGAACGACGACGGCACACACGGAAATTTGCCTGCCTGCGCTTCCCGATTCGACCAAACATTGGCGAGCTTGTACGAGGTGGCGCCGAGCGAAATCGAAACGGGCTCGTTGCAGAGGTCGTTCAGCTCGGTCGCTTCGATGGAATTTTGCTCGACCGCCCACGCAAGATGATCGTCGTCGACGCGGTAGTACGCGGGCTCGTAAAACGGAAATGGATCGGTAGCCGCCTCGACGAGCTCGTGCGTCACGACCTCGATTTCCACGCCGAGCTGCGTCGGCGCGACCTCGGTATTCGTGCATGCGCCCTGAGTCACGCCGAATGGAACGTGCACGTTGCCTTCGACGCGAAGGCTGTTGTGGTAGCCGAGCACGCTCGTGCAAGGCTCGTTGGAAATCGTGGTGGTAGGGGGCGTGAAAATCATGAAGATGGTGTCGGTTCGCGGAACTCCGGCATCGCCGGCGTCGTTGTCGGCAACCGGGCCTGCGTCCGCGTAATCCAAAAGCTGAATCTCGCTCGCCACGAGATTCACCAAATCCGTGCTGGTAACGCTCGGTGCCATCGCGGTCGGTAAATCCACGCCGGTGACGCTGACGATGGGTCCGATCCCGTATTCGCTGGTGACGCCTGTCCAAAACGAGCTGCCTTCGAGCGAATTCAAGAACGCGAGGATGGCGGCTTTGTTCGGCTCATTCGGATCGAAGATGGCGACCACGTTGGGCGACGTGATCAGCGGGCCGCCCATCGTTTTGACGGTCGGCATGTCGGCCGGAAATGCGGGATACGGCAATGCCGCGGCCTCGGGAGATGCGTCGGTCGTGACGTCGGACGCATGCTGAGCATCCGTGTCGTCGTTCGAAATAGCAGGTTGATCGCTCTCGCTGCTGCACGCCGAGCCGAACGCGATGCACGAAAACGCGGCCGGTAGGGCCAACGCGAAAAAAAGCGGCAAACGCATGGGCACCGCTCTATGAGACGGTGTGCATCCCGTCAATGGATTGGGACGTCAGTCCGAGCCGCTGTCGACTGGGGGCGTGCTTCCGGAATCGACCGGAGGCGTTGTTCCACCCGAGTCGGTCGGGGGCTTCGTTCCGCCCTCGCCCGTTCCGCCGCCGCCGCCGCCGCCGCCGCCACCACCGCCACCCCCCGAATCACCCGCATCCGATTCGCTCATTTGAATCGAGCTCAAATCACTGCTGCAGATACGCGACCCGTTTTTTTGCGGGATGCACACGAGGCCGTTGGCGCAATCGGTGGTTACGAAGCACGCTCCGCCGTTGCCCACCGGATCACTCGATGAGCAGGCGACGGGCAGCATCATCAATGCGCCGGCCAGTCCTCCGACGACGAGCGCGCAGGCCGCTGCCGAAAGCGAATTGCGCGATCGATTTCCCACGCGATCTGTCACGGAAGAAAGCTTACCACGCGGCTCAGTCATCGTCCCAGTTGGCTCAGGCAAGCGTCACGAGGACGTCGCCTTCGTTGACCGCCTGACCCTCGGCGCAGTGGATTTTCTCGACGGTTCCGCCAGCCGGCGCCTCGACGGGCATCTCCATTTTCATGGACTCGAGGATGACGCACGTGTCCCCTTCGGCGACCGTCGCCCCCTCTTTGACCTCGATTTTCCATACGGTGCCGGTGATGTGCGCGACGACGTTCGTAGACATAGCCGGCGAGGCTACCCAATTTTACGTTCGGTTGCGCGTTCCAACGAACATGATGAATGGAGCTCCGCCGCTGCGTGGTAAAGGAAGCGTCGCTCTAGACGCGACCAAGCCTGGTCGCTATCAGCGTTTGCGAATCGAGGCGAAAGCCGGTAGTTTTCCGAGTGCGAGGAACGATACGACCATGGCGGAACAGAAAGAGAGCTCGGTTCTCTTTTCACTCAAGGAGCTCATGAACCTTGAGGAGGACCGAATCAAAACAGAAGAGACCGAGCGTCAACGGCAAGAGCAGGCGGTGGTCAACGCGCGCCTCGATGCCGAACGCAAAGCGCGCGAGGAAGAAGAAGCCCGAATGGCGGCCGCGGAAGAGACGCGTCGTCAAGGCGAGCAACGCTCACGCGAGGAGCAGGCGCGAATTGAAGCGATTCGCCATGCCGAGATCGAAAAAGCGCGTTTGGATGCCGAGAACGCGGCACGTCTCGAGCAGCTGCGCGCCCACCAAGCGCACGAGCAGAACATCACTGCCCTCAAGCAAGACAAGGGCAAGAAGAACCTCCTCTACATCGCCGTCGCAGCTGGTGTTTTGCTGGTCGTGGTGATGATCGGCGGCGGTATCGCGATCAAGGGCCAGATGGACAAAGCAGCCGCGCTCCAAGCGCAGCTCGGCCAGCTCGCGCAAGACGAAGCCGACATCAAGAGCCAGATGAGCAACGCCAGCGCCGAGGACAAGGCGCGACTCCAAGCGGAGCTCGACGCGAAAGAAGCGGCGATTCAGAATTTGAAGGATCACCCGAACGCCGTGCAAACGACGGCGCCCGTTG
>JBDTFL010000616.1:0-8519 GCA_039937955.1 Polyangiaceae bacterium
CGCGCAAACGCTCGCGCGCGCCAAATGTCCGGAGCACCACACGTCGCCGACGAAAATCCGCATTCATGTCGGAAAGAGCGGCGACGCCGATCTCGCATACGAGTCGTGTTGCGAGAAGCTACGCGACGTCGTGACGAAGTCGCTGGGTTAGAAAACGCTACGAATTGCGGTGATTTGTGGAGCAAAGGGGGATCGAACCCCTGACCTCTGCATTGCGAACGCAGCGCTCTCCCAGCTGAGCTATTGCCCCAAGAAACGGGGGGCGGAATCTCACGCACCGCCCGTTTAAAGTCAAGACTCAGAATTATCGGGGGGGTGCTGATCCAACCACCTTGGTGGTCCACTGGCCGATGTGGTTCGACGTCGTGAGATCTTGGAACGGCAAATAGAAGGCGGCGTAGCTGCCGTCTTGTCCAGCTGCCAGCTTCGTCAGATCGATCGCGAACATCCACAGCCAGCGACCATGACGCGCTCCACTGCCCGGCGGAACGAGCACACCCGCATTGCGCGCGGAGGCGACCGTCACCCAAAGCAGCTTGCTCGTGCCCTGCGGCTCGACGAACGGCGCGAAGCGCGGAAATGTATCGCTCGTCTCTACGCCCGTATCCTCGACACCCGGCGCATTCGCATTCGCGAGCTCGAACGGCGCGCCACCCGCGCTTTTCACGGCCCAGGTGCGTGCTGCCGGATCAGCGTCTGCGTCACACGAGTCATCGTTCGTCGTTCCGTTTTGGCATGTCGCCTCCGTGAAAATCACGATCGACGAATCCGGGGAAAAATTCGGGTTGAAACGATTTTTTCCGGCGAGCGAAGCGACGAGCGGCGAGGCCGCGCCCCAGGTCGAGCCGGTTTTGGTGATGAGATCGATGCCGCTTTGAAATGGCGTTTGCTTGAAGTTGTTCGACAGCGACGTCGGGTGCGTGAACGCGATTTTATTTCCGTCGGGTGACCAATCCGGATGGTCGACGAGATTTGGCTGCGTGATCGATTCTGCGGGGACGCGCACACCCGTCGTGCCGTCGTTCATGAAGAGCGTGTTGCGTGTCGGGTCGTCGTTGCCGTCGGCCACCGAAACGAAGCGATCGCCCGCCGGATTGAAAGATGCAAACTGCACGGAATTCGTGGTGTCGCCGGTAATTTTCCCGGTGAGCGTGGTGCTCAAATTGTTGTCGAAGATTTGCCAGCCCGCACCCTCGCCATCGAGCGACGCGATGATCTTCGTTCCGTCGCGCGAGATGGCGTGACATCCGACGCAGCTTCCGCCGTTCTGCGGATTCGTGTCGGTGACGTTTGCCGCGTTCAAAAATACTTCCGGTGCTTTCGTCGGATTGCCGAAGTCGAAGCGCATGATCGCTTCGCTCGTCGTCGTCCAATAGTAGAGGCCGCCCTGAAGATCGGTTTGCGCGAACGACACCTTCACCGTCGCCGATTCGCCGAAGCCGTCCGCCGCATCATCGCTTCCGCGAACGCGGAACGTGACCGGATCGCCGCCGCGATTCGATCCCGCGAGATAGGCGTATGTCGTCGAATCCAGCGGAAAAACGCACCCGTTGTTGATCGGTTGCGGTTGCGGAGCCACTGGTGGCGTCGGGCAACGCAAGTAGACGTTCACGTCGGTCGTGGCGCTCTCGAACGAAAGTTGGAAGAGCGTGTTGCTTGCTCCTCCCGGCTCCCAATGCACGTCGAGCAGCGCCAAGTTCGGCGGAAGCATCGTGTTGTCGTTCGGGTATGCAAACTTCGGAGTGCGTGACGCGCTCGCTGTTCCGGTAAAACTTTTCGAAGGGTCGGCTGGCAGCGCGGTGCCATTGTCCGGTCCGTTGATTGAAGCGCTGAAATGAACGGTGACCCCGGTCGATGCCGATGCGCTTCCGGCCGACGCGAGGACCGTGCTCTTGCCACCGTGTTGCACGCCGCTGCTGAACGCTGCGCCGGCAAAGGATCCGAGCGTCGAATCGGAAATTCCGAACGACGTGTGCGACGTGATGTCTTTGTCGGGTGCGCCGTTGAAGTGACCCGTCACGGTGTACGCCTGCGTGCCGGCTTTCGACGGCGTGGCTTCGACGACCGCGTTTGCGGGCGTGATGTCCATACCGGTGAGGCCATCCAAAAATGGATCGCCGGCCTCCGCGGAAGAATCATTGCCGACAGCGGCGTCGTTACCGAACGTGCTGCTGTCGTCCGAGCCGCATGCACCAAGCGAAGCTGCCGACGCGCTGATGATCACCGCCGCGCCGAGAATCAAGAAATGTCGCATCTGCAGATCTTATCAACCAACGCACCGTGTGCCGTAATTTGCCGCTTATTTCTAGCCGCGCGTTACTTGTAACCAGAGACGAGCGCTTGTGAGAGCAGGCCCCACCCGTCGATGGCGACGAACAGCAGAAGCTTGAACGGAAATGCGATCTGCGTGGCGCTCAAGGTCTGCATGCCCAGCGCGACCAAAATATTTCCGACCACCAAATCCAGGACCAAAAACGGCAAGAACAAGAGGAAACCGATCGCAAACGCCTCGCTCAGCTCACTCACCACGAATGCCGGAACCAGCACGGGCAAATCGTTTTGCATGACGCCCGCGCGTTCCGCTTCAGGTCGCGCGTTTTTCGCCACCGTCAGGAAGCGCTCTTTTTCAGCAGGATTCGCGTTCGCCGAAAGGAAATCCCGCATCGGCTCTTTGACGGCGTCGATGCCGTCGTGGACGAGCGCGGCGGTGTCGATATTTTTTTGGTGAAGCAGCGGCTCGGCGCGCGACCAGATTTTTTCGCCCACCGGGGCCATCGCCAAAAAGGTGAGCGCCGTGGAGAGTGCGAGCACCACGGTCGTCGATGGAACGGATTGCGTGCCGATCGCGCTCTTCACGATTTGCAAGACCGTGGAGATTTTTACGAACGCGGTCACGCTCATGAACACGAAGGGCAAAAGCGAAACGAGCGCGAGCGCGACGACGAACGCGAGAGGCTGACCGAGCAAATTGTCGTTCACGATGAGGCCTCGTCTTTTTTCTTGAGCGCTCGTGCGATGGCTTCGGCGAACGGTGAGGCGGGGGCTTCGAGGTCACCGGCCGGAATTTCGGAGGCCGGCATTTCGCCGAGCTTCGTGAATCCGCCGTCGCCTACGCCGACGACGAGCACCTGCGCGCCCACTTTAACGAGAACGATCGACCGGCGAGCATCTAGCGGTAATTTACCTACCAATCGTATCGCGCCCGACGCACGGCCGACTCCGAATTTCCGTGCGCCGAACAAAAGCGCATATGCGAGCGCACTGACCGCGATCAGTGTGACGAGCGTTTCGACCAGGTAGCTTGCGTACGGGCTCATTTGAGTAGCGACCAGCTTGGTCGCGTCAGAACAGAGGCAGCGCGCGGAGACTATGACGCTCCGTGCGTTGACGAAAGGGGCGAAAGAGGCGAAAAAAGGCGTCTCCCTTTGAGTCTCCTCGTTCAAAAATTCGGCGGTACCTCGGTTGGCTCGATCGACCGCATTCGCGCGGTGGCGCGTCGTGCGCTCGAAGCGCAGCGAAAAGGAAATCGCGTCGTCGTGATCGTCAGCGCGATGAGCGGCGAGACGAATCGTCTGCTCAAGCTCGCACACGACGTCGTCGAAATTCCCGACGCACGCGAGATGGACGTCATCGCGTCGACCGGCGAGACGGTGACGAGCGCGCTCACCGCAATGGCGATCCAGTCGGAAGGCGGCAAAGCGCGATCACTGCTCGGTCATCAAGTTCGCATTTTGACCGACGGCGCATTCACGAAAGCGCGCATCAAAGCCATCGACGCCTCCAAAATATTTTCGACGCTGGAAAAAGGTGAGATCGCCGTTGTGGCTGGTTTTCAGGGAGTTGATGAGCATGGCGACATCACCACGCTCGGGCGCGGCGGCTCGGACACGACCGCGGTTGCCGTCGCTGCGGCCATCGGCGCCGACGCATGCGAAATTTATACGGACGTCGACGGCGTCTACACGACCGATCCCGGCGTGTGCCCATCCGCACGAAAAATCGCGCGAATCAGTTACGAAGAAATGCTCGAGCTCGCATCGCTCGGCGCGAAGGTGCTCCAAATAAGGAGCGTGGAGATTGCGATGAAATACGGCGTGCCGGTCCATGTGCGTAGCTCGTTCTCGGATGCCGAAGGAACGTGGGTCACGGCGGAGGACAAATCGCTCGAGCAAATTACCGTCACCGGAGTCGCTTACGACAAGAGCGACGCGCGCGTGCACGTCGTTGCGGTCGACGACAAGCCGGGCGTCGTCGCAGAGCTGTTCGGAGCCATCGCCGACAAGAATATTTCGGTCGACATGATCATCCAGAGCGTTCCCTCGGAGGTCGGGGCTCGCGCCGATGTCACGTTCACGATTCCGAAAACCGATCTCGCGCGCGCCAAGCCGCTCATCGAAGACGTCGCGCAAAAGCTGCTCGGCGCAAAACACGTTCGCTACGACGAGGACATCGCCAAAGTCTCCATCGTCGGTCTCGGCATGCGCTCGCACGCGGGCGTTGCCGCAAAAATGTTCAAGACGCTCGCGGAAAACAACATCAACATTCAAGCCATTTCCACGAGCGAAATCAAAGTCAGCTGCTTGGTTGCTGCAAAATACACCGAGCTGGCCGTGCGTGTCTTGCACGACGCGTTCGGGCTCGGTGAAGCCAAGTAATCGAAGCGAACATCTTCAAAAAATGCCCGGGGGCGGGAAATGCAAATCGAAGAACAAGAAGAGAAAGAGCACGCGCGTTTTTTGCGACAAGTGATCGATCACGTTGCCCATCCGATCTTCGTGAAGGATCGGGAGGGTCGGTGGGTGTTCGTCAATCGCGCGTTTTGTGATCTGCTCGGGGCATCCGCAGAGTCGATCCTCGGCAAGACCGACTACGATTTTTTGCCGAAAGCCGAGGCCGATTTTTTTCACGCTCGCGACATCGGTTTGCTCGCGGGTGACACTCCGCTCTCTGCAGACGAGACACCGTACACGGACAAGCGCGGCGTTCGTCATGCCATCGTGTCGACGAAAGTGCCTATTTTTGGGCTGAATGGTGAGGTTACGCATCTTGCGTGCGTCATTCACGACGTCACCGATCTCAAAGCTGCGCAAGACGCGCTGCATGAAGTGAACGCGCAGCTCGAGCGACGCGTCGACGAGCGATCACGCGCATTGGCCGACGCGCAACTCGACCTCGTTCGAAAGGAGCGACTCACCGCAATCGGCGCGCTGGCTGGCGGCGTCGCGCATGAAATTCGCAATCCGCTCACCGCGATCAAAAATGCGGCGTACGTGCTCGAGCGACAGCTCGGAAAAAATGTGAACGCCGAAGCTCAGCAAGCGCTCGCGATCGTCCACGATGAGGTCGGACGCGCGAATCACATCGTGGGTGAGCTCCTCGATTACGCGCGCGTGCGTGAGCCAGAGCGTCGTCGCGTGCAGCTCGGCGGTTTGATCTCGGCCGCGCTCAAAGCTTCCGACGTTCCGCCGACCGTCGTCATCGTCGTCGATGCGGCAGTTGCCGACGTCATGGTTGACGCCACGCAAGTCGAAGCCGCGCTCTCCAACGTGATCCGAAACTCCATCGAAGCGATGCATGGGAAAGGCGAAATCACCTTTGAAACGAGGTCAAACGCTGATCTCGTCACCGTGAGCATTCGCGACAGCGGCGCCGGCGTTTCATCCGAAATCGAAGGACGATTGTTCGAGCCGCTCGTCACGACGAAGTCATCGGGGCTCGGTCTCGGTTTGGTAACGGCGCGCACCCTCGTCGAGCGACAAGGCGGAACGCTGGTCTACAGAAGCGAGGTCAAACCCGGCGCGTGTTTCGAGATCGCGTTGCCGCGCGCGCAGTGATCAAGCGTTAGCATTTGCTAACGTTAGTAATGCCTAACGCTTCACCAACCCCAAACATACTCGACGCGCAAAAAAATCGTCGAGTAGCTCGGGTAGGTCGACATCTGCGTGAGCAGCATGTGCTGCCGGTACGCGAGACCGAATGCGAAGTTGCGTGTGAGCATGTAGTCGACGCCGAGCGCGAGCTGCGCGCCGCCCACGACGATCGGTTTGTCCGTTGAGCCGCCACTCAAGACGTATCCGGAAGCCAAAATACCGCCATACGGAACGACGCGCGTGATGTCGAGGACGTAGCCGATTCCTGCGCCGAGCACGTCGATGCGCGCGGGCCGTGTGTTTGGAATACCCGGGCCTTTGTCCTCGCCGAGCGCAACGATGGAGCTCGATCCTTCGATCATGAGATTGAGCTGATCGGTGAGACCGTACGCGTAATGCACGCCGAGGCCCGCGCCGACACTGAGCGTGGGCTTGTCGTCGATCTTGAGCATCGACAAACCGCTGTCGAGCCCGAGATGATGCTGATGCTCCACCGCCGACGCGCGTGCGCTCACGCCGCCGAACGCGAAAAAAATGGAGACAGCTGCAGTGAGGTGGTTCGCTTTCACGGGGTCGGAGCTGCTGCGCTTTCGGTCAGCGCGCGATCGATCAGCTTGCGAAACTTGCTATACGGCTGCGCGCCGTTGAGGAAGTACCCGTTGACCACGAACGCCGGAGTGCCGGAAATCTTCGCATCCGACGCTGCTTTGCTGTCGAGGTCGATGTCCGCTTTGTGTGTGTGATTGTCGATCGCCGCGGCAAATTTCGTCATGTCGAGACCGAGCTGCTTTGCGTAACCGTCGAGCGACGCGCGATCGAGATTGGTCTGATTCGCGAACAAGAGGTCGTGCATTTTCCAAAACCCCGTCTGACCTTTTTCGGCCAGCGCCTCGCGCGCGGCTTCTGCGGCAGGCTCCGCATTTTGGTGGAACGAAAGCGGAAGATCGCGCCAAACGAATTTTACTTTGTCGCCATAGTTTTTCTTCACCTGCGCGACAGCGTCGTCTTCGACGCGCTTGCAGAACGGGCACTGAAAATCCGCGAACTCGACGATGGTCACCTTCGCGGTGCTCTTTCCGCGCATCGGCGCTTGCGCGTTCGACACCACGGTCTTCTTTTCGGCGGCGGGCGCGCCCTTGCCGTCTTTGACGATCGCCTCGTAGAGACCCGCGCGCGGGGTGCCTTGAGCGAGCAGGGCCTTCGCGTTGGCGAGCTCGGGATCGATGATCGCTTTGAATGCCTCGAACGGTTGCGCACCGACGAGTCGCTTGCCGTTGATGAAAAAATGCGGCGTCCCGTTCGCTTGCAAGTCGTCGCCGAGGTCGCTGTCCGCCTCGATTTCAGCCTTGTATTTGTGGGTTTTAATCGCGCTCTTCACTTTTGCGACGTCGAGCTTCATCGCAGCGGCGACCTTCTCGAGATCGGCTGTCTCCAAATTCGGTTGCGACGCATACAACCTGTCGTGTGCGTCCCAAAAACCCGCGTCGCCTTTTTCAGCGCGTGCTTCGAGCGCGAGCTCGGCTGCCGGCTCCGCGTTCGGATGAAACGGAAGCGGCTCGTTTTTCCAAACGAAGCGAACGTCACCTTGGTACGCCGCTGTAACTTGCTTCAGCGTCGGGTCGACCTTCGCGCAATACGGACACTGGAAGTCCGCGAACTCCACGATCGTCACGAGCGCGTTTGCGCTTCCGCGTACCGGGCTTTTGCCGACCGGAGCTTTGTACGTCGCCGTGTCTTTTGCCGGCGGGCCGTCGTCGTCGTCGTCGGGCGGACCCTTCTTGATATTCTCTGCGGTCAGCGCCGCGTAGATCTGATCGCGCGGCATTCCTGCTTCGAGCTTCGCGTTCGCTTTTTGGAGCTCGTTGTCGATGACGGCTGCGAATTTGTCGTGGGGTTGCGCGCCGGAAATCGACACACCATTGATCAAGAACGCGGGCGTACCGTTCACGTTCAGTTTTTTCGCGAGCGCAAGATCGTCGTCGACCTTCGCTGCCCACGCATGTGAATCGAGACCGCGTCGCAGCGATCCGGCATCGACACCGAGCAACCCGGCCCACTCGACGTATTTTGCATCGCTCAAATCTTTTTGATTTGAAAATGCCGCGTCGTGAAATTTCCAGAACGCCGCGGGACCGGCCATGGCGAACACGCCCATCGCCGCTTCTGCTGCGGGACGCGCGTTCGGGTGGAACGGCAAAGGGCTATTTTTCCAGACGATTCGTAATTTCTCGGCGCCGTATTCTTCTTCGAGAGCAGCGATGGTGGTCTCGGCACGCGCGCAAAATGGGCATTGAAAATCTTCGAACTCGACGATGGTGACGGGCGCGGTGCGACTTCCCAAAACCGGGTCGGTCGCGCGGATCGGAACCGCCGCATCTTCTTCGGACGCCTGTGCGGGCGCAGCGGGCATCACGTCGGAGCCACCGTGCGCAACCGCCAATGTGGATGCTGGTGCCGGCGCGCTCGGCGCGGGCTGTGAGCCTCCACACGCAGCGACGGTAAGTACAATTGCAAAAGCTGAAACTCGACTCTTCATCGCCTGCGTCTCCACTCGACACCCAACATAAAAAAGTGCTCCCACCTCCCCCTGGCCGCGCGGAGGTTTGCGAAGCAAACCGAGCACGGACTTTGGGGGAGGTCGACGGCGCG
>JBDTFL010000617.1:0-6421 GCA_039937955.1 Polyangiaceae bacterium
GAGCGATGCAACGAACCGCGCGATTCCAAAATGGTGCTGTTTCATCGGTCATCCGTGACGCAATGACCAGCACCGACAGAGTGAAAAGAATCGGCGCCGCGACCGCCGCTGCACCAAGCGATGTCACCGAAGCTCCGAGCCCGTGCGGCCCACGTTTCAACGCAGCGCCCGCAACCATTGCCGCGAGCGCCAACGGAGCCACCACGCCGAGCATCAAGAGCGACCTGCTCGAGCTCGCGAGATCGGGGCGATGCTCGACGAGCGTGAGCCACACGATTTGATAAGCGACCGCAGCACCGACCACGAGCGTTAGTGAACGCTTACGCTCCGCGCGCGTCGGCGATTTTTGCGCGGGGAGGGGCGGCATCGGCGGCGGCGCCATCTTCGATTTCGAAAACGGATCGGGGATGTCGAGGAGGCGATCGCGGTCGCTCATGATCGGCTCCTCCCTTCGAGCGCGGCCGGTCCGAGTGCTTCGCGGATCGCTTCGTTGGCGCGAAACGCACGCACCTTCACTGCGGCTTCGGTGGTGCCGAGCACTTCGGCGGCCTCGCTCATCGACAGACCCTCGAAGCGCACCAAGATGAATGCCTCACGTACGAGCGTGGACTGCTTCGCAAGCGCGCGATCCACGATCTCCAGCATTTCACGGGCTGCCAGCGCTTCGTCGCCTTGCGTTTCACTGGCAGCGATCGGCGGGTCGGCGTCTTGCGCAGCTTTGGTTGCGTCGGCTGATTTGCGTCGGACCTTCGCGCGACGCGTCGAATCCAAAAATGTATTTCGTGCGATGGCGAGGAGCCACGGACGCGCCGACGCACCGACTTGGTAACCCCCGCGAGCCGCATGCGCGCGCAAAAATGTGTCTTGCGTGAGATCGTCGGCCAGCGCGGCGTCGCCGCTCATTCGCATCAAGAAGCGATGCACCTGCGTGGCGCCCAAACGATAGAGCTCGGCAAACGCCGCATCGTCACCGCGCGCGAAGCGATCCATCGCCGCGTCGAGCGCGTGCGTGAGCTCCTGATCGGGCGAGGCCGGCACCACGTTGACGACACTCTCTCCGAGTCGTGCCCGCAGCGTCAACCGATCCATGGAAATCGCGAGCTGCACCGAATGGACTACGCAGGTGAGCAGGGGCGGGTTACATCGAGCCACGATGTCGAAGAGCTCCGACTGCCCGTGTCATTCCGGGCTGCGTTATTCGGCGTGTTGCGAGCCGTTTCACACGAGCACGGCGATCGCGGAAACCCCAGAAAAACTAATGCGATCGCGTTATGCGGCCTTTGCAAAAGGGCTCGGAAAATATCTGGTCGACACCTTGTCCGCCAGTCATCCGGATCGCGCGCATGACCAAAAAGCGCTCACGATTGCCCTGTCACGAGCGAAGGAATCGCAACGTTTCATGGGGCTGACGATTTTGGAGGCCCGCACCGACGGCGAGCACGGCGAGGTGAAATTCCACGCGCGCATTTTCGAGCGCGGCCGCGACGTGTCGTTCACCGAGCACTCCACCTTCGTCAAGGAAAACGGCTCGTGGCGTTACGCCGGCGTGATCAGTTAGCCATGCAGTCGGGGCGAGCCGAGCTGTGCGTAGGCGTCCAGGGAATGTCGGAGAGCGCATCCCACAACGCCTTCGACATGCGCGTGCAGGCAGCGACGGCCGCGTCCTGATCGGCGTCAGACATGCCCGCGATTTTATTTTCGAGCATGACGTCCTCGCCGCTCTCGCCGGCATGCGCCTGGAAGTACGGTCGCACGCCGCTCGCCAGCGATGCATAGTGGGTGTCGAGTCCGGCCAGCTTCGACTCCGCGGTCTTCGGTTGCTGCAGCTCGAACGCGTAGAGTGCACCGGCTGCCGTCGCGGGCGTCGCGAACGATCTCTGCGCTTCGTCGACCAACGCACGAACCGCTGCGCACTCTGGTGTTGCGACGACGCTGGTTTCGAGCGCGCACGCGAAATCGTTCCAGAGGCTCACGTGCTCGCGTTCGACCGCGGCGCTCTCCTCTTCCCCGAGCGTTCTCCAGCCGCGATCCAAAACCGCGATGAAAGCCCCATATTCACGGGCATACGTGGCCAGTGCCGACTCGGGGAGCGTGCCGGCGCTCCACGCGCGATAAAACGGGTGCTGCAGCAAATCGAATTTTTCAATCGCAGCGCGCATCGCCTGGATGGTGGTCATGTGCGCAAGGGTAAATGACTCGGGTCTGTGATGTACTGATTTTCTCCTTGGGCCAACCCTACCAGCCGAACCAGCCGCCTCCGCAATCCCAGCAACAATACGGCGTCCCGCCGCCGCAGTCCCAGCACGGCGCGCCGCCGCCGCAAATGCAAAATGCGCCGCCGCCAGGTGCTGCGGGTCCGACGCCGCTCGCTCGCTTGCCGCTGCAAATCGGCACGACCGCGACATGGAGCGCGGCGCGTTCGGCGTTGGCGCTTTTTCCTGGTCTCGCAATTTTGGGCGGCGCGATTGCCATTCCGATTTCGGCGAACGTCGTCGACGGCGGAACGATCTTCGCAGCGCTGCTCGTCGCCTTGCCGGGCGGTCTGCTCACGGTGTTCGCGGTGATGCATTTGATGTCGGCGATCAAAACGCGCGCGAGCGATCTCCTGCTTTTTCCCGAAGGATTGCAGGTCGACGGCGGACGTCTGCACGGCGAGCGCATCGGTTGGAAAGAGCTGCATCCTCCATACGCGGAGATCGAAGACACGACCGTTAAGCGCCTCACGCTCTGGCGCATTTTTCTTTTTCTGCTGTCGCTGATGAACAAACGCAGTCGCGTAATCGTGTCACCGGTGGTGCCGGTACGTGTGTGGCGCCTTCATGTTTTCAAGAATGGACAACGAACGCTCATCGCAGAGACGGATCGTCCGATCGAAAGCGACTCGATGAATGCCGCCAAATCCTCGGTCTGCGCGGTCGTCGAAGGACAGCGTTACGTCGAGCAAGCGCCCGCTGTTCCCGCGCAAATTTTGAGCTGCGCATCGTGCGGTGGACCGGCGGTTCCCGACGACGCGCCGAGCGTCACGTGCAACTACTGCCATCAGCAAGTGCCGATGCCGCAGCAGCTTCGAGCGCAAGCCGCAGGATCGAAGGCGATGGCGCAGAGCCGCACGACCACCACGCAGATGATCGCGAAGCTGCGCGATCAACCGCGCGCCGCTCACACGAATCTGTGGCTGCTGATTTTTTCGGCCTTCATGTTCGGCGCGTGGCCCATCGGTTGGGGCGTCATCGCGGTGCGCGTTTTGGGCGACGGCTTTCAGCCGCAAGACACGCTTTTTCTGCTGCTTCCGCTGGCTGCGGTGCTCGGCGGTTTCTTCATGGCACGTGGTCGTTTGGCGGATCGCGGCGCGCTCCAACTGTTGACCTTGGGCTTCGGTGCGCTTGCTCCGCGCAAAGAGGGCGAGCCTTCGCGTTGTCGGCGTTGCCAAGGTCCGTTGCCCACTGCGGGCATCGGCGGCGTCACGCATTGCGCGTATTGCTCCGCGGAAAATATCGTCGGAATGGACCTTCGTCCGAGCTTGGACCCGGCTCGCACCGAGCAAGTGAACTTCGACGACGCCCTGAAAAAAAGGGCAAAAGAGAAGCTTCTGTGGACGGTGCTTTCGGTGGTTGCGGCCGTCACGTTGGTTGGTTGGATCGGCGGAACGATCTTTTACGTCGCGAGCATGGTCGAGGACGACACGCCGGTGCAAGGTCATGCGCCAACCGCAAAAGTAACTGCGCCGAATTCTGGCGATCCATCGCCCAGCGCAACGGCAACGGCCACGACGACCGCAAAGCCCGAGACGAAACCCAAAGGCGTGGCAACGACGAAGCCGGCAACTACGAAGCCCGAATCCAAACCGGAAGCATCGACGAAACCGGCGGCGTCGTCGTCGTCAGCCGCACCACCGCATCATTGATGATCGTGATTCAGTGACCGGTTCCTGCGGGTGCCGGTGATTCGTTCACGTGCGCGGGCGCCGCGAGATCGGAGTTGACTCCGCCATCGCCGAGGGTCGGCGACTGATTGTCGTGCGCGGGTGCGCTCATGTCGAGATTCGCTTTGTTCGCGTCGGCGTTCCCACCGCAGGCAATCGTGTACGACGCAGCAACAATGGCAGTCACACAAACGGCAAGCGTTCGAAGCTTCATTTTAAAATTCTCCCGGGTGAAATGAAAAGCAAAACGGCATATCGCCAGTCAATCGAGGCTCACGTCTCGACGCGTCGGCGTCGCTCGCGCGATGCGATTCATATGCCAGCTGTTTTAAAGGGGTTTCTGCGATCGACACGTTTTGCATTTGCTCACGCATGCCTCACGTGTGGCGTTCGCGCTTCGGTCGATGACGGGCTACTCTTGAGTTGTGAGCTGGCGTGTGTCCCTTGCGTTGCTGCTCGTCGTCGGCCTCGCGTGCTCATCTGATCCTGCCGACGCGCCGACGGCGCTATCGTCGCAGCCCGCGTTACCGTTCGTGCGGCCGGCGATCCTGAGCACGACGTTCGGAACGACCGAGCAGCTCGTATCGGATCCGCTCGCGCGTGGGAAGGTCGACGCGCTGCATGCCCTCACGCTGAAGCAAGGCATCATCATCGATCCGGCGGCGCAGCACGGTTACCGCGAAGGCCTCGTTCCGACCGTCGATGGAAAAGAAACGGGCGTTGGAGGTGACTCGGGTCCGGAATGGCTGGCGTTCCGCGACATCGAAACCATTATCTCTCCGACGGATGCAGCCGCGCTCTTGCGTCACGAAGACCCGGCAATTCGTGTGTATTTCATCTGGCATGCGTCCGCCGCGACAAGCACCGATTTGGCGAATCTTCTTTATCCGATGCTCGCGGACACCACGCGGGTTCATCTTCGCAGCGGTTGCACGGGCGAGACTCAAACCGTTGCCGACGAAGCGATGGGCAAGCTTGAGCTCGGTTCAGATGCTCGCGATCGCACGCGCGCGGACGTTCTAACGGCAGTCATCACCGACGACCGCATTCCAGCGCAGACGCGGGGCATGGCATTGGCGAGCTTGGCGTCGGTCGATCCGGCAGCCGCACTGCCGCTCGCGAAGGCCGCGGCAGGCAGCGCCAACGCGGACTGGAAGCACGAGGGGGTAACAATCTTCGCCAGCCTTGCCAGGTCGACCGATCTCGATCTTCTCGCCAGCGAGTCTACGAGCGCCGACGTCGACGATCGCGAAAACGCCGCGCACGCGCTTGGTCGCGTCGACGCCGTGCAGGCACGTGATCTTCTCGCGCCGCTCTTGAACGATCCCCACCCCGAGGTAATCGAGGCCGCTGCGGAATCCTATGCGTTCCAATCGACCGCCGTAGACGCAGTCGTCACGGAGCTTTTGACTCGCGATCAGGAGATCACGAACGACGCCGCTGCGCGTGGCCTCATGCGACGCGCCACGCTGCACGCGCTCGAAGTCTTCGAGCCGTCGCTCATGAAAGAACATCCGCACATCGACTCATTCGCGCTCGGCGGAATGATCTCGCAGATCGGTGCGCCGGCCACTCCGATCCTCCACGACCTGCTCGAATCCAAATCAGTCGTCGTTCGTAACGTCGCCACGGAAGCGCTCGGCGTGATCGACAAAGCTCCTATAAAATAGGGCGATTTCGCATTTCGTTACGCGTAAGCGCGCAGCATGAAGAAGACGACGACGCCCGTCACAGACACGTAGAGCCAGATTGGCAGGGTGTAGCGCGACACTTTTTTGTGCGCCGGAAAACGGCCGGACAAAGAAAAGTAGAAGCTGGAAAAAATCAGCGGCAACACGACGGCCGACAAACCGATGTGCGAAATCAAAATGAAAAAGTAGAGCGGACGCACCGCGCCTTGGCCTCGGAAGAGCGTGTCACCGTGCAGCGAGTGATAGACGATATAGGAAACGAGAAAGCACGCCGACGAAGCGAGCGCAGTGAGCATCAGCCTCGCATGCATAGCGAAATTGCGTCGACGCACGGCGAGGTACGCGAGCACCAAAAAGAGCGCGCTCGTTCCGTTGAAGAACGCATCCATGATCGGCAACCACGAAACCCAAGGCGCCTCGTTCGCGAGCGAGGTGCGGCCGTGCCCATAAATCACCACCACCAAAACCAGCAGAGCGACGACGCTGACGATGCCGATGATCGTCTTCGCGGTCTTCGGATCGACGCTTTTGAGGGCGTCCAATTGCAGCGGCGCGGAGGAGCTCACGCGGCAGGTTGTAGCAGCACCTGATCGTTTATGCTCGTCTCTGATGATTCGAACCAAGTTGATTTCGAGCTTGTTTTTGTGCTGTTTCGTCGCGTGCTCCAGCTCGGCAGGCCCGGCTGCATCCGACGCAGGTGTCACCCCGGACGCCGGATCGACGCACGAGTCTGGAGCGGACGGCGCCGCTGCCGCCCGTGGAGCCGTGTGCGCGTTCAACAGTGACTGTCCCGCGTCGCAGCGTTGCG
>JBDTFL010000618.1:0-6035 GCA_039937955.1 Polyangiaceae bacterium
ACGATTCACAACGTGTAGCGCTCGCTCTCGCTTCACTCGCGAACGGCGACGCGCGCACCGCCGAATACATGCTGGAAGAGGCTGCAAAAGCGCCTGATGCGTCGCCGGAGCTTTTGCTCACGTATGCGCGCGCGGTTTCTTCGGCGCATGATTTGTCGCCGGTACATCGTGCCGATCGCGCACGCGGCGCTTACGAGCGCGTGTTGGATGCCTGGCCGACGTCTTGGGAAGCGGTTCTCGCGCACGGTGTTTTGGCGGGAGTAAAACGCGGCGAGAGCGACGCACGAATCGAAACGTTGCGCGACATCGAGCCGCATCGCGCGAAGGCCAGCAAAGCGGGAGGCGCGCTGATGGATGCGTTCGATGCCGCGCTGAGTGGACGTGAGCGACTTTACGGGCGCGCCGCAGATGCATTTGCGCGCGCCAAGATCGGGCTCGACAAAACGGCGCTGCTCCACGATGCCGAGCACGACGCATTTGCGCGCTCGGACGACGATGCGGCGAAATTCGCGTGCTCATCCACTCCGCCGAACGATCGCGCGAGCTTCGATTGCTACACCGCGCTGCACTCCAAAGGAGATTTGGTCAGCACCGTGCGCGAGCTCGAACGCCTGCGCGCGCTGGATGGCGCACCGGATTTATTTGCGGGACTCGTCCTGCGTGACGCCACTGCGCGCGGCGACCGTGAAGGTGCACGAGATGCATTCGAGGCTCTATTTCCCGGAGAAAAGAGCCTTTCCGCGGTCGCATCGTTTGCAGCCGATCCGAAAGATCGCGCGCGTTCGCCACAAGAAATTCGTGCCGCGGTTCTGGCGGTTGCCCCGATCGCGCGTGATGCACCTGCGTCGATGACGGCGGTCCTCGGCTCGCTCGGCGATGATCCGGCGAAGGATTTCGATGCGCAGGCTTTGGACATCACCCGCCAAGATCGCGAGCATCCGCTCGTCGAGGGCGCGGCTACCGCAACGCTCGCGCACGTCGAGCGCTACGAAATCATGGACAGCGGCGTGTTCCACTACGTCCTCTTCGACGTGCGTCGCGTGAATGGCACCGCCGACGTCGACGCAAACGCGCAAGCCGACGCACCGGATTTCGACGGCCGCACCTCGTTTCGCATTTTACGAAAACGCATTCTCAAAAAAGACGGCCGCGTGCTCGAGCCAGATAGCGCGCCGAATGCATCGCAAGGTCACGCCGACCTTTCACAGCTCGAGCAAGGCGACTCAATCGAAGCCGTTTACGAGGGTTGGGGCGTGCCCGGCGAAACGGGCGACGTCGGCATCGACACGCCGGACCTTCTTCCGGATCGCACCGCAGTCGCAAATGCATCGATCGAAATTCGTCTCCCCGCCGCGCTCGCCGTTCATATGTGGCAGCACCCGATGCTCGGAAAGCCCACAGAAACACGCGACGGATCGACACGCGTGCTGAAGTGGCAGCTCGCGAAGCACGGGGTTCGTCACGTCGAGGACGGCACGCCGAAAATGGATCGCTCGGTGGGCGTGAGCTTGTCGACCGCCGAATGGTCGACGGTGGCGCTCGCGCTGCGCGAGACGCAAGCCTCGCTCGTCGATCACGATCCCGAAGTTGCGGCGTGGGCCCGCGACGCCGCGAAGCTCGCTCCGAAAGAAAAGCCTTCTGCAAAAACGGTGGAGGCGATCGTGCGCGCGGCAGGTGATGCCGTGCATGAGGCATCGCCCGCGGTGCTCAGCGACATCGGCGCCGGCGGTGCGCGCGGACCGCAGTCGATGACCGCACGAACCATCCTCACCGATCACGAAGGCAGTCGCACGTGGCTCATCGTTCGTGCGCTTCGTGAGCTGGGCGTGAAGGTCGACGTTGCCGTTGCGGAGAACGAGCCGTTCAGCGCAGACCCCTCATTTCCGCCGCATTTTGGGCGTTTTTTGCATCCGCTCGCGATCGCACACGTGCTCAGGGAACCAGGTGACGCGGCGGGAAAGCTCGCCGACATTTGGATCGACGCAGATGTTGAAGGACCACCCCTTCCCGCGGGACATCTCTCACCCGAGCTTCGCGGTCGATCGCTTTTGCACGACGACGGCACGATCGACGTCGTTCCGAATTTGGGATCGGGCGAGGACACGAAAGACGAGATCGACATTCGCCTCGTGCTCGACGACACCGGCAGCGCGAAAGGTGACGTCACCGCATTGCTTCGCGGTCGCGCCGCACAAGAAATCGCCGAAGCCCTTACGCGCGTCGTCGGCTTCGAACGCGAACGCGCGCTTCGCAACGTCGTGCTCGGTTGGGTTCCGTACGCCAACGTGAATGAGGTCGCGCTTTCATCCAGCGAAGGCAGCTGGCAAATCGCGCTGCGAGCATCCATTACCGTGAGCAGCTACGCGCAGGTGGAGCAGACCAGCCCCACACAAAAGAGCTGGATTTTACCGGGGATCGACCCCGTTCATTACGTGTTCCCGCGCCCGGGCGTTTCGACTTTGTCGTCCACGTACGCGAGCGAGCACACGCGTGAAAGTGCGCTCGCGATCGGACACGCGATTCAATATCACGCGCATCGGCGCATCGAGCTTCCGCCGGGCGCAAAGGTCGCGCGGCTTCCGGGGCCGTTCGAAAACAAAGGCGCATTCGGCGCGTCGCGCAAAATCGCCGTTTCAGGATCCGCCATCGAAGACGACTTTGCGCTCAGCGTGGGAACGGGCACGATCGCGCCGAAGGAGTACGCAGCGTTCGTAGACTCTGCGCGCCGCGCCGACGACGCATTCCTGGCGAGCACGCGCGTCACGCCAGCCAAATAAATCGGCGATCCGATGCGTGCAATTTGCAGGTTTTTTGGACCGTTTTTAGCGGTCATTTCGGTATCCTCGTGCGCCGCGCCGAAAGCACACGTCTTTGCGGCAACGGCCAGCGAAGCGGAAGCCGACGGCACGCTCTCGAAAGAAAAACGCGACGCCATCGACGCTCGCGTTCGCGACGCACTCGAGCGCGCCGACATCGTCGGGCTCGGCCTTGCGGTCGTCGTCGGTGATCACATCGCGTACGCGCGTGGCTTCGGGCTCGCCGACGTTGCGAAAAAAATTCCGGTCGACACCAACACACGATTTCGTCTCGCGTCGATCTCGAAGCTCTTCACTGCAGTTGCAACGATGCACGAGGTCGAGGCCGGTCATCTCAGTCTCGATGCGCCCGTACAAACCTACGTGCCGTCATTTCCGATGAAGCCGTGGCCCGTCACGGCGCGCGAGCTCATCACACACACGAGCGGCATCCGTCATTATCGCGGCGCGGAGATGATCAGTCGCGTCCACTACGACGACCTGATCACGCCGCTCGCTATTTTTTCGGCTGATCCGCTGTTGTTCGAGCCCGGCACCAAGTTTTCTTATTCGTCTTATGGCTTCAATTTGCTGGGCGCCGAGGTCGAGGCCGCCGCGCATCGTTCCTTCGCTGACGAGATCGCTGCCGTCGTTTTCCAGCCAGCCGAAATGATCACTGCAGGCATCGACGACGAGACGCAACATCCTGCGCGCGCGAAGGGCTACGCGATCGCAGACGGCGAAGTGAAAGACGCGCCAGCATTCGATCCATCCAACAAAATTCCATCGGGCGGTTTCCTGACGACCGCGAGCGACCTCGCGCGGTTCGCCATCGCAATGGATCGCGATCGACTCGTGCGCGCGGAGACCAAACGCGCGATGTGGACGAAACAAACCTTGGTCGACGGCACCGCGACTTCGTACGGGCTCGGATTCGGTGTCGGAAAATGGAACGGGCTCCAGACCATAGTTCACGATGGTGGTCAGCCCGGCACCAGCACCGCGCTCTTCATGATCCCCGAGAAAAAAAGCGCTTTCGTGGTTCTCACCAACACGAGCGACATCAAGCTCGACACGCTCACGCACGACCTCGCGACCATCGTTCTCGAAGCCGACTGACGAAAATTTCAGTTCGGGATCGGGATGTCGAACGTGTCTTGTGTCTTTGCGGAGTCGTCGATCGTCACGCCATGGATGGTTGCGCCGGCACCCGCGCCGACGTCGATCACCGTTGCGCTGTAGAATCGTCCGAACGTGGTGCGTGAGCTGCACTCGGGCCGCGCCACATTTTGGCTGACGTCACCGAGCGCGCCGCCGCCGCCCGCCGCGGTGAGATACGTGAGCCCCGGAAATGTGAAGCGCTCGTAGCCGTGCATGTGCCCCTGAATGACGAGCGGCACTTTGTATTTCGCGAACATGGGCTCGAAGACCGCCCGCGCCGGCGGGTTGTCGCCGGTGTCACCGCACGTGACGAACGGCTTGTGGAAGTAGACGATCGAAAATCGAAATCCGGGTTGAGCAGCGGCATCTGCGAGTGACGCTGCGAGCCACACGGTTTGATCGGCGTTCGCGTCGAGCGGCAACTCGGTGTCGAGCACGAAGAACCAAACGCCGCCGGATTCGTAACGATAATATTGATCTTGGGCGTCGGCGGGCATCGGGCCGTCGAAGCCCGCGCCTCCGAAAAATCGCACGACGTAGTCCGCGTACTCGGTCGCGGTCTCGGCCTCGTGATTGCCGATCGCCGGGAAAAATGAGCCTGCGGAGAGCATCGGCTGCATCACCGGAAACCACGAGCCCCAGGTCTCGACGGTGGAATCGTAATATTGGATGTCGCCCACGTGCACGATGAAGTCCGGATTCATGGGCAACGTGTTCGCGAGAACATTTCCGGTGGCGGGCCCGAGCGTGGGGTTCGTGTCGCCGATTGCGAGAAAACGAATGGGCTCTCCCGCGTTTCGTGCGGTGCAGAATTTCCCTTTGCGACTCGGGTCGGCCACGAGCGCGTAGTTGAAACAAGTCGACGGCGCCAAGCCCGACAAATGTGCATCATGCATGTAAAACGTACCCGCGTAGTCGGGCGGCGCGCTCATATTGAGCGGCGCTTTGTACGTCGTCGAGACCACATAGGGCGATTCGGTGGACGTCACCGTCATCGATGCGCCGGCATCGGAATCCGATCCGACGGGAGTCACGACAACCTCACCGATCGCGCCCATTCGGCATGATTCCCAGCGGATGGTGATGCTCGAAGAATTCATCGCGAGCGTCCACGGTCCTTTGCTCACGCCCGTCGCGTCGCACGGGATGCCGGCGTCAGCGTCGTCGTCTTGCGGAGCCGCGGCATCGGAGACCGATGAGACTTGGTTGCCGGTTTCCGTGCACGCGACTCCGGAAAACATGGTGAACGGAACGAGAACCGCGAGGCAGCTGCGAGCGAAAAACACGCCGTTCTATAGCGCAAAAAATCGGATAGATTCGGCTGACCAACATGGCCGCGAAAAAAGCCCCGAAGCTCGAAGACCTCGCCAAGTACGCAGATGAAATTCGCAGCGACCTCGCGGTCCCGCGTCAGAATGACGTGTTTCGCGCGGCGACCGAAGCCGGATTTTTAGCGGCGAACGCCGACGGCACGGTCGACGACGACGAGCGCAAGACGCTGGTCGACGCGGTCGGACTGCTTTCGAAGGGCGCGGTCATCGAATGGGAAGCGGAGACGCTGCTCGACGAAGCTGCCGCGCGTCTCGAAAAAGACGGCGCAGAGAAACGCCATGAGGCGGTCGGCGAAGAATTGAAGACGCTCGGACAACCGGAAGCGGCTCTCCTCTTCGCGGCGTTCGTCGCGCAAGCAAGCGGCGGCATCGACAAAGACGAAGCCGCAGTTTTGCACGCCATCGGCAAAGGCGCGGGCATCGCAAAAAATAAAATCAGCGCGCTCTTGAAGCGAGTCGGCTCGACCGTCGAGTAACCGTTTTACGGAAGAGCGACGCGGTAGATGCCCGTGCCATGCGTGAAGTAGAGAAACTGTTTGTCGGCGACGAGCAGCATCGGAGTCGCCGTCGCGCCCATCGTCACGTACGTCGTCGTCGTGCCGCTGCCGCTCGACGGCGCGTATAGGACGCTGCCGGTTGCGGCCTCGGTCCAGTAAATATTGACGGCGTCCAAGGCGATTGCCCCGGCGGCATTGGCGGGCGTCGCGATCTGTTTTTTCGTGGCGAGCGCGAGCCCCGCAATTCCATT
>JBDTFL010000619.1:0-9678 GCA_039937955.1 Polyangiaceae bacterium
TCCAACTTGAGCCGCTTGTTGATGTTGTCGAGAACAAACTTGCGATCCTCCGGCGTGACGTGGACCGAGGGATTTTCCACCAAGGTGTCGGTGGTGCCGATGCAGGTGCGCGGACCCATCGGGATGACGAAGAAGAGCCGACCGTCGTCGGCGAAAAAAGTCAGAACGCGACGATGCGGCGTCAGGCGATCGACGATGAGATGAATGCCTTTGGAGAGAACGTGGCGATGCGTCGTTTCGATCTTCGCGGCTTCGTTCAGCTCGTCGACGAACGGCCCGCACGCGTTCACGAGCACGCGCGACGTGACGGTGAACGTCTCGCCGCTCATGACATCGCGCGCTCGGGTGCTCCACATGCCGTCGGCGGCTTTTTCGCTGCCTAGTGATTCGACGTAGTTGGTGGCGATGCAGCCGTGGTCGAGCGCTTTGCGAATGAAATTCCAAACGAAGCGTGCGTCGTTGTCGTGCAGGTACGCGTCGGAATACTCGAAGCCACCATCGCTACCATCTAGCTTTAAAATAGGCTCTTCGCGCTGCATGTCTCCGCGCGTGAGCAGGCGCGGGCGCTTCGTGAAAAAGCCTCCGATGAGCCAATAGAGCCACGTGCCGAGGACGAGCTTCCAAAGGCCGTGACGAAATCCTTTTTGGTGGACCGCGTAAAAACGGATCTCTTGGACGGTCGATGGATAGCTGCGGATCAAATGATTGCGCGACATGCAGAGCTTGCGCACGAGTGGAAACTCGAAGCTCTCCATGTACTTGATGCCGCCCCACGCGAGGTTGGACGATTGTTGAGACGTAAAGGACGCGAAATCGCTGCGGTCGATCAACGCGACGCGCGCACCACGCGCCGACATGCACGCTGCGGAGACTGCGCCATTGATGCCGCCGCCGACGATGAGCACGTCGAAAGGCGCTTCACTCAGACGGCGAATATTGGCTTCGCGAAGCTCGGTCAATCGAAACCGTCACTCCTCGTGGAGCCAGCTGGCGAGGAACCCTGCGATCAGCGCGCCCACGATCGGCGCGACCCAGAAAAGCCAAAGCTGTGCGAGCGCCCAGCCGCCGACGAAGATCGCGGGGCCGGTGCTTCGTGCGGGATTTACCGAGAGATTCGTGATCGGAATGCCGATGAGATGGACGAGCGTGAGCGTGAGACCGATCGGAATTCCTGCGAAGCCCGCGATTGCTTTCTTCGACGTCGAGCCCAGGATCACGGTCAAGAAGATGAACGTGAGGACGATCTCCGCGATGAGCGCCGACATCATTCCGTAGTGGCCAGGTGAGTGATCGCCGAAGCCGTTGGCTGCCAATCCGCTGACTGACGCGTCGTAACCCTCGGGTCGACCTTTGAGCAGAACGACGAGCACACCGGCCGCAATCACCGCGCCGACGAGCTGCGCTGCGATGTAACCCGGCGCATCTTTCCACTCGAAGCGTTTACCAGCGCATAGCCCGAGGGTGACGGCCGGATTCAGATGACATCCGGAGATGGGGCCAAGCGCGTATGCGCAGCCGAGCACCGTGAGACCGAACGCGAGTGATACGCCGAGCAGGCCGATGCCGACGGCTGGAAATGCCGCTGAAAACACCGCGGATCCACAACCGCCGAAGACCAGGATGAACGTGCCGATCAGCTCTGCAACGTGCTTTCGCATGTGGTGCTTCCTCTCCTCGAAGAATACCGCCCACGATACGTGACGTTCATCACATATAGGAGAACAGAATGATGTTGCCGCCGGAGGGCTCGGTGACCGCTTCTACTTTTCCCCATCCGTGAATTGCGGTCGATTCGCCGAAGACCTTCAGCATCCAAACCTCGTGGCGTTCGGTGCGCTTGGCTTCTTCGACGTCGACGTTCCAAATCGCGAGGAGCTCGAGCGCGTCGTCCTTGAACGACAAACGACTCGCGAAGTGAATGCCGTCGAGCAACCGCGGACCCAGCGTGTAGATCGACCACGGCGGCGCGGAAGTTTCGTCCGGCGTTTCTGGCAGCTCGAGCTTCGCTGTCAAAAAGTGTTTGCGCTCGATGCGCGGGTCGACCTCGGTGCCGTCGTCGAAGAACAGGGTGCCGCTCGCGAGATCGATCATTCACCGGAGAGTAAAAGTTTTTTCGTGCACGCGTATGCGGGAAAAATCAACGCGTGCGGGCAATGCGCGTAAAAGGGGTCGCGATGGATTCCATCATCTCGATCAAGAAGCTCACGAAGACGTATGCGTCGGGCTACGAGGCTCTCAAGAGTGTCGACCTCGAGATTCGGCGCGGCGAAATTTTCGCGCTGCTCGGACCGAACGGCGCGGGAAAAACCACGCTAATCGGGATCGTCTGCGGAATCGTGAACCTCACGTCGGGCTCGGTCGTGGCCGACGGGCACGATGTCGTCACCGACTTTCGCGCTGCGCGCATGAAGATCGGCCTCGTGCCGCAAGAGCTCTCCACCGACATGTTCGAAACGGTATGGGACACCGTCACGTTCAGTCGCGGGTTGTTCGGCAAGCGCGCGAATCCCGCGCACATCGAGAAGGTGCTCAAAGAGCTCTCGCTCTGGGACAAGCGGAGCAACAAGATGATGACGTTGTCGGGCGGCATGAAGCGTCGCGTGCTCATCGCAAAAGCGCTGTCGCACGAGCCCCGCATTTTATTTTTGGACGAGCCCACCGCGGGTGTGGACGTCGAGCTCCGCCGCGACATGTGGACGATGGTCCGTGCGCTGCGCGAGACCGGCGTGACGATCATTTTGACGACGCATTACATCGAAGAGGCGGAGCACATGGCCGACCGCATCGGTGTCATCAACAAAGGCGAAATCATTTTGGTCGAAGAAAAAAGCGTCTTGATGGAGAAGCTCGGCAAGAAACAGCTCACGCTCGTTCTCCAAAAGCCGCTGGAGAGCATTCCGGAAAAATTGAAGAGCTACGAGCTCGATCTCAGCGACCACGGCAACAAGCTGGTCTTCACGTTTCACGCAGAACACGACCGCGCTCGCATCGCGAGTCTCTTGCGCGAGCTGGCGGATCTGCAAATCGACTTCAAAGATCTCCAAACCCGAGAGAGCTCGCTCGAGGACATTTTCGTCAGCCTCGTAAGCAAGGATGCGAGTAACGACGCGAGCCAGGACGCAAGCAAGGAGTCACAATGAGCCTGAATTTCCCGGCGATCCGCGCGATCTATCTGTTCGAGCTCGCACGCGCGTGGCGCACGCTCATGCAAAGCTTGCTTGCACCGGTCATCTCCACGTCGCTCTATTTCATCGTGTTCGGCTCGGCGATCGGCTCGCGCATGACGCGGGTGGACGGCATCTCGTACGCGGCCTTCATCATTCCTGGTTTGACCATGCTGTCGCTCTTGAACGAGAGCATCTCGAACGCGTCGTTCGGCATCTACATGCCGCGTTTCTCCGGCACCATCTACGAGGTTCTGTCGGCGCCGATCTCGTACGTCGAAATCGTCCTCGGTTACGTCGGAGCCGCAGCCACCAAATCGGTGATCTTGGGCACCGTCATTTTGATCACCGCGCGCGTCTTCGTTTCGTACGACATCGCGCATCCGGTTTGGATGATGACGTTCTTGCTCCTCACGTCGGTCACCTTCAGCTTGTTCGGCTTCATCATCGGACTTTGGGCCGACGGGTTTCAGAAGCTGCAGCTGGTTCCGATGCTCATCGTGACGCCGCTCACGTTTCTCGGCGGGAGCTTCTACTCGATCAAAATGCTGCCGCCGCTCTGGCAGAAGGTGACGCTGTTCAATCCAGTCGTCTATTTGGTCAGCGCGTTTCGCTGGAGTTTTTACGGCACTTCAGACGTCAACGTGTACGTGAGCGTCGGCATGACGATCGTGTTCCTCGCGCTTTGCCTCGGCGCCGTTCGTTTTTTGATCACCACCGGATATCGCCTCAAGACGTGAGTGCAGCCTTGAAAAAGGACTAAGGCGCAGACACGCAAACCGGCGCGCCGCTATCGACCCCGCTGTCGCCCGTGACTGCTGCAGCGACCCCCGCGTCGTCGACGTCACCGACGTCGGATCCACCAGGCACTCCTTTTTGTGACGGATTGTAGTTGTTCGGGCAGAGGTCGCAGGCGTCGCCAGGGTCGGGAGCTTTGGTGCGCGCGGTCTTGCACACGTAACCGAGCTTCGACGTGCACGGAACGGCGGCCCACGTGCCGTCGGGAAGAATGAGCGTGCAACCCGCGGCAGCTGCCGGCTGTTTCGCGGCCCAGTTCGTGTAGCTCGCGGGCGCGCCGCTCTGGGCCCACGTCCATGTCGTCGCGCCCAAGTCGAGACCGATCAGTGCTTCGGTGCCGCTGATGCTTCCGACGTACGCGCTCTCCGCGGCGTCGTCGATGGTCGCGAGATAGGAATCGAACCCGCGGCATTTGGTTTCTGCGTCGGCCGGCGATTCGGCGTCGGGGCAAACGAGGTACGTCGATGCGCCGTGCGCGTAGAGCGTGCAGCCCGTGCCGGCTTTGCACGATGAGCCCGAAGAACAATGCATCGGGAAGCTGTCCAAATTGTCTTGCGACGGATCGGCATCGCTCGGGCAATCGTCCACTGCGTCGGGCACACCGTCGCCGTCGGTGTCGGCGGTGGCCATCGGTGATGCGTTCGAGATGAGCGCGGCCGGCGAGAGATCGCCGCGGCTCAAGAAAATGTCCGTGTCACCATCACCATCGAAATCACCGAGAGAAAGGCTCGAATTCACTGCGCCCGATACACTTCCGACGACTTGATCCGAATAATCGAAGAAGCGATTGCTGGCGTCATTTCGATAGAGAAGAAGATTTCCGGAGCGATCGATCACCGCCACGTCTTGTCGTCCGTCGAGATCGAAATCGACGATGGTCGCTGATGCGCCTGCCACGTTGCCTTGTCCCAAACGAAGATCGCTGAGGTCGGTGAAGATGCCGGTGCCGTCGTTGGAGAGCAGATGGTCGGTGCCACTGGAGGGTACGTAGATGTCGAGCGTTCCGTTTCCATCGAGGTCGCCCATCGCGGGAATTCCTGCGCCGAGCGGATCGGTAGGAAGCGCGTCGGGTGATGCATGTTGGAACGTTGCTTTGCCGTCGTTGATGTAGAGACGCGACGTGTCTTTGTCGGCGCCGAAAAATAAATCCAGGTCGCCGTCGCCATCGACGTCACCGATCGCAACGCCGGTCGCGGCAAACGTGCCGCCGGCCAATTTTTTCGTGATGTCGGTGAACGTTCCTTTGCCGTCGTTTGCGAGGATGGCGACGCTCGGCGTGTCTTTCGCGGCGAAGCCGACTCCGACGAGCACGAGATCTTGATCGCCGTCACCATCGAGGTCGGCCGCAGCAACGCTCTCGGCGGTTCCATGAAATTGCGGCAAGGGCGTTTTCGATGCAACGAATCCACCTTTGCCGTCGCCGAGCAAAAGGACGTTCGGTGTTTGGGTGCCGGTGCCCACGTACAAATCGAGGACGCCGTTCCCGTCGAAATCTTTCAAGACGAGCGACTGGGCGTCGGTCGGCACCGCTGCTGCGGTCGCCGTGGCTGCAGTAGCCGGGGGCAACGCAATCAGCACGGGAGCAGCAAACTTTCCGGTCTTGTCGTTCGTGTAGCGCCAAATGCCTTCGACGCCTGCCGCCTGCAAAATATCGGTCGATCCGTCGCCGTCGATGTCGCCCGACGCGCTGCCGGCGCCGCTCACCAAGTACGCGGACATTTTCTGCCACGTGAGATCGACGAGCAAAAGTGGAAGCGCGTCGTACGTGAATGATTTGCCGAGACTCGCGCTTGCGGATCCGACATCGACCTCGACGTCGACTGCGCCAGCTACGCCGTGCGGAACCACGACGGTGATCTGCGAGTCGGATGCCGATTGCACCTTGGCCGCGACGCTTCCGAATTTCACGATGGGCGCGTCGCCGAAGCCGCTGCCGCTTACGGTGATGGTGTCACCACCGCGCGCCGATGCGTGATCGGGAGCGACTGACGCAACGGTAACGGTGGTCGAGCCTGCAGAGCTGCTGCTACAGGCGACGAAAACGGAGGTGAGCACGACGCTCGAAAGCGCGAGAGCAATGTTGGAAGTCTTCACGGCGTTGGCTCCACGGAGAGGTAAAGGCGAGGCGTGGTCGGTGCTGCACACAAAAGAACGAGGTCTTCGCAGGAGTCGCCGTCGACGTCGGTAGCCGCGACCCAAGATGCGTTTTGGGCGACGAGCGGAACGAGCGGCGTGTGATCGCTGAACACTCCTTTGCCGTCGTTCAAGTAAAGACGCGTGACGGCGTTTTGATTTCCGATCAGAAGATCGAGATCACGATCGCGATCCAAGTCGACCAGCATGATCGAAGACGCTGTCGTGTCGTCGAGTGGCATGGACGTCGCGCTCGAGTCGAAAAAATGGCCGGATCCGTCGTTGACGAGCAAACGGTCTTGGCCCTGTCCCGCAGCGACGATGTCGATCGCGCCATCGCCATTCACGTCGGCGAGCGCGAGCGCGGTCACTGCAAGCTTCGGAACGTTCGGCAATCCGCCGCGGACTTCGGTGTAGATGCCTTTGTCGCCGAGGAGCAATCGCAGCTCGATTCCATCCGCTGCATCAGGTGTCGCGACGACGATGTCGGCCTCACCATTTTTGTCGACGTCGCCGATCGCGAGCGCGTGAACCGCCCACGGCCGCGTCGGGACTGCGCCAGTCGGAGCTTGCGTGAAGTGGATGCCGTTCGCGCTCGAGGCGTTCTTCAGAATTCGAAACGGCACGCCGCTGCCAGATGCGTTTCCAACGACGAGATCCACTTTGCCGTCGCCATCCAGATCCGCTGCTGCGACTGCGGTCACCGGGTCGTCGATGGGTGTGCCGGCATCCGTGTCTTCTTCGACGCCAGCGTCGTTCGTTTGAGTCCAACCGATTTGCGTTTCGGTGAAGCTCGCCTTGCCGTCGTTGGTCTCGACGATCGCCGCACCGCTCGCCGGCGCGAGAAAAAGATCCGAGTCACCGTCCCCGTCGAAGTCGGCCATCGCGAGCGAATGTGCGCTCGTGCTTCCAGACGTGAAGCGCGGTGACCCAGCGGCAGTCGCCGTGTCGATGAAATTTCCGCGGCCGTCGTTCGCGAGAAAATGACAAGGCTCGCCCTCGGCGCACGTCACCAAATCTTGATCGCCGTCGCCGTCGAAATCGTTCGAAACAGCTGCATTTACCGGGGGACTGGGAGGATCGCCGGCATCGGCGAGAGGGGATGCATCGGCGCCGGCATCGACGTCGTTCACGATCGCGAGCGAGTACGTCGGTGCTTGCACGAAGCGAAGATCGAGCGCGCTGACCGTTACCGAATTCGGCAGCTCGGCAGTGCCCGCCGACCCCGTGACTTTCACCGACGTCATTCCGGCGAACAACGGAGGGGCGGTGACCTTGAGCTCGGTCGGCGATACGAGCTCGACGGCTGCCGCTCTCGTATCTCCGAACTGCACGGTCGTGTCGCTCGAAAATTGCGAGCCTTGCACGACGAGCACCGCACCACCGCGCGCCGAAATTTGGGCGGGCGAGACACTCGTCACGGTCGGCGGGATCACCGGCACATTACCGGCGTCGGCGCTCACACCACACGCGATAGCCGTCGAAAGAACCAGCGACCCACCGAGAAGAACGATCCAATTCGCTTTCACGTCAGCTCTCCTTCTTTGAGGCACGGCGACGGCGCGCTCGAATGAAGATCAAAAATCCTGCGAGCTCGAGAACGCCGCCGAGGGGAAGTCGCGACGATGATCCGACCGAGCAGCCCGACGAGGAGTCGGAGGCGTCGGCGGTGAGAGCAGGCGTTCCCGCGTCACCGTCTTGTGCGGCATTTTGATCGGCGTTCGGTCCGACCCAGATCGATGTTGTGAGCTGCGGTGACGGGCACGCGAGGTCTGCACCCCCTGCGACTTGGAGCACGAACATGTCGTTCAATTTCGCGCTGACGTCGGCGTTCGATGTGACGTCGAACGTGAATCGCGCGTTCGCGCCTGGTGCGACGTCGTGATCGAGCGTCGCCGCAATGTTCCAGGCGGGCCACGATCCAGCGGAAAACAAGCCACTTACACCGGCATCGCTGTCGCCGTCAGCTGAGAGCCACACGTTTCCTTTGGTCCACGTTTGCGTGCCGTCATTTCGGAACTCGGCCCAAGCCGTTGCATGGGTGCCGACCGGAATTGCGCGCGGTGAGGACGAGTCGAGTAGCGTTGCTGCATAGGCCGGAGGAGGGGAGCCGAGCGTTTGAGGATCGCCGTCGTCGATCAAGCCGTTGCAATCGTTGTCGACGCCATCGCATGTTTCGGGCGGTCCCGCGCAGGCGCTCCATGCGCCCCAATTGCAATCCGCGCCGCAGCTCCGCGAATGCGACCCGCAGCTGCAGGCTTCGGTTGCCGTCTGACCCGCCGCGCATTCACACGAGGAGCCGCTCCCTTTGCGCGCGACGTAGCCGCTGTTGAATTTCGAAACGGGATAGCTGACGGTGCGCTCGCCGGCGCCGCATCCGACGCAGCAATTTTCTTCGGTGACCGTGACGCGTCCATTTCCAGCAGCGACGACCCACGCCACGTGTCCCGATCGCGGAGTCGCAGTTCCGACGCTGTTGATGACCGGTTGTCCGACGACATCGAAGCGCGGATCGACGCGCGCATGTGCGGCCCATGTATTCGCGTTGCCCCAGTTGACGAGTGAGAGGTGCCAGTTGCGGCAAACCATTTCCCACGCCCACCACGTGCAGTTGCCGCCATTCGGGCAGCACGGATAAATGTCAGTGGAGTTGCCGCACACGTTTTGGTGGACTTGTCCGCCGCAGCTTCCAGTTGCGCTCGCCTTCGACGTCACGCTGAGCGCGATCGCTAAAACGGCACAAAACAAGCCATATCGTGCGAGCTTGAGGATGTTCATCGCGTCACCGCCTTCGCCGACACCACCGGAGCAATCTCCGGCTCGAAGCCGAAGACGACGTTGTCGAAGATTGTTTTGGCTCCGAGATCGTTCACCGGATCCATGCACGTGACGCTGTAGACGTGATCGCGCGTGGCAAAGACCGCGACGCTTTGCGAGACCGCTTGGTCGGACGCAGGCTGCTCCAACACGATCGCCGGAATTTTATTTTTCGTCGCCGGTCGTTCGCTCACCGAAGTGCTCTCGTCGACGAATCCGGAGAGGTTCTCGTCGAACCACGTGTGCGTATCGAGATGTCGAGGGTTGTCCCAGACGTGAATCAAAACTTGGACGTAGACGTCAGAGCCGAGGTGAACCTCGTGACGAAATTTTTCTGCCGGCAACGTCGCATCGAAATCCTCGACGGTCGCGGTGATGCCCTTCGCCGGCATCGGAAAGCGAATTCCCGGTGAGGGCTCGAGATGCGCGACGTATCCCGCCGGCAATGCAGCGGGGGAAGATTCCGGCGGGGGCGCGGTAGTACGTTGTGAATCGTTCGCGCAACCGAGAAGCGTGAGCGGCGTCAGCGCGATCAGAAGACGAAACGCACGAGTAGCAGAATGGCGGAGCTTCATCATCGGGGGCTTTTCTAGCGCCCGGCGAGCTCAGAGGCGCGCCAACGAAACGCGAAACTGCGCCAACGGATTCGCCCGCACATCGGGCCGCGACGAAGCTCGTCGTGCGTCGTCAATCACTCACACGGTCCGTCGTACGATTCGGCGGTCGCCACGTTGTCGCACCAAAATCGTGCGGGTGCCGAGGTGCC
>JBDTFL010000620.1:0-8292 GCA_039937955.1 Polyangiaceae bacterium
ACGGAACAACGAGCGCCGCACCGGCTGGCGGCATTTCCACGTCGGCGATGAGGCTGCCCTCCATCGCAAATGGATGACGACCACTGCCGCGGCGCGCGAGATTCGCGATTTGATGCGCCCACGGATCTTTTACCAGCGGGTCGCGTGTTTCGGCTTCGAGCTCGTCGGCGGCTTCGTCAATTTCACCCGCATACCAATGCGCACGACCGCGAATGGCGTGTGCGTCGGACGACTGCAAACCATCTGTGAGCTTCAGTGCGCGCTGCCAATCGAGATGTGAGAGCGCGAGCTTCGCGTTGAGCAACCGAATCGCCGGATCTTTTGGCGCAACGTCAAGCGCGGCGGTCGCGGAGCTCTGTGCGTCGTCGAAATCACCGGTTTTGTAGCTGGCATCTGCGCGAATGAGCCATTTGTCGGCGAGCGGCGTCCGGCCGGGCGTTTCGCTGTCGCTCGAAGGACCGCACGCAACGAGACCCGCCCCAACGAGAACGGCAGCGTGCAACGAAAGCTGGGCGACGCGCAGGCGTATAGGAGGAAGGGAACGAGTTCGAGGAAGCATGGGCTTATTTTTCAGTGCTCGAGGACGGGAGTAACACGAAGAATGCGATCGGCTCGAAGCTCACGGCGGCCTCGTCCCGGGAGCTGATAGCCGATCACTCGCGGGGGGTCGAGATCGGCCCGTACACCCGTGACCATCAAGACGATGGTCTCCGCGGATTTGCGGGCGGGCCGATAGATGATTTCGAGCGCAGTTTGCAGGCCTGCAACGCAAGCTTGGACGATTTCAGGGCGTGCGTGACGCTCGGCAATTCGCACTTCCCAGAGGTCGCGCGGCGTCTTGGGAGCCAGGGCTTCGACGCATTTCTCGAAGACCTTCCGCAGCGCCGCAACGTCGTGCGACGCGCGATGTGCGATGCCGCGATCAATTGCAAAATGCACGCAGAGCGCCTCGAGCGAGTGGCCGTGCAGTGCGAACGCGCGACGCGTGAGCGAAAGCGTGTCGATGAAATGCGAAATCTTGAGAGGCGTGCCGATCCGCTTCATTTCGGCCTCCAAAAAGCGAATGTCCCAAATCGCGCCGTGCGCGATGAAGATGGCGCCCTCTAGCGCGCGTAAAATCGCCGGCGCCATTTCCGCGAATGGAGGCGCGTCGGCGAGTGCGGCTTCGTCGAGGCCATGCACGTGCGCGCAGCCGCCCGCGCGTGAATCAGGGCGGATCAACGTCGCGACGAAATCCTCGCGCACGCCGTTCACGATGCGCTCGATGCAAACTTCGACGACGCGATCCTCCGCAGCGTCGAGGCCCGTCATCTCGAGATCGACGAACGCGAGCGGAGCTTCTGCAAGCGGCAGATCCCACGTCGAAGCTTCAGGCGGCGGCGGTGTGGGCAAAGCTCACCGCTCGACCAACATCGCGATGCCTTGACCGACTCCGATGCACAGTGCGGCCATTCCTCGCTTTTTTCCCTGCGCTTTCATTCCATGCAGGAGCGTTCCCAAAATGCGCGCGCCGCTTGCGCCGATCGGGTGACCGAGCGCGATGGCTCCGCCGTTCGGATTCACGCGCGCAGGATCGAGACCGAGCCCCCGCACGCACGCGATCGATTGCGCAGCGAACGCCTCGTTCAATTCGACCCATTCGAGATCGTCCGGGTTCCAATTTGCGCGCTCCAGCGCTTTGCGTGCTGCCGGGATCGGACCTTCGCCCATCAAGTTCGGCTCGACGCCTGCGGTCGCAAACGCAACGACGCGCGCGAGCGGCTCGAGCTTCTGCGTCTTCACGACCTCTTCGCTCACGACCATGACCGCCGCCGCGCCGTCGTTCAGCGGCGAGCTATTTCCCGCAGTGACCGTTCCGCCTTTTTTGAAGACCGCTTGGAGCTTGGCGAGCGCGTCGAGCGTGGTGTCGTTGCGTGGCGACTCGTCGTGCTCGACGAGCACGGTTTGCCCTTTTTTACCGGGTGATTCGATGGGGACGATCTCGTTCGCAAATGCGCCTGCAGTGATGGCGCGACTCGCTCGCACGTGAGATTCGAGCGCGAACGCGTCTTGTTCCTCGCGCGTGATCTTCCATTTTTCGGCGACGTTCTCGGCGGTCTCGCCCATCGACTGCAGCGGAAAGCGCGCCGCCATTTTCGGATTCTCGAAGCGCCAGCCGATAGTTGTATCGTACACATGAGGCGGGACGCGCCCGAACGCCTCTTCGCTTTTGCGCATCGCAAACGGTGCGCGGGTCATGCTCTCCACTCCGCCTGCCAAAACTGCGTCGGCGTCGCCGGTCCAAACGCGCATGACGGCGTCGGTCACTGCTTCCAAGCCCGAGCCGCACAACCGATTCACTGTCACCGCCGGCACCTCGTACGGAAGGCCGGCGATGAGCGCGGCCATGCGCGCAACATTGCGATTGTCCTCGCCCGCTTGGTTCGTGGCGCCGAAAATCACGTGGTCGAGGCGCTCGTAAACCCCGGGATTTCTCGTGCCGATCGCACGGATGACGGCTGAAGCCAAATCGTCTGGGCGAATGTTGGCAAGCGCACCGCGATATTTTCCGATGGGCGTGCGGATGGCGTCGACGATGAAAGCAGTCTTGAGGGCGTGCATCTCTGAGCCTTTTTATTTGTTGCTGACGTCTTTTTTGGTCGGCGGCACGGCGACGCCGTCTTTCCAGACGTAGAAGCCTTCGCCGGTTTTCTTTCCGAGCTTGCCCGCACGAACCATCGTGCGCAAAAGCGACGGCGCGCGAAATTGTTCCCCGACCTCTTTGTGCAAGTGATCCAAAATCGCGAGACGCACGTCGAGCCCGACCAAATCGGTGAGCTTGAGCGGGCCCATCGGGTGGCGATAGCCGAGCTCCATAGCGCGATCGATGTCGACGGCGCTGGCGACTCCGCTCTCGAGCATGCGGATCGCTTCTGCGCCCAAAATCACGCCCAATCGTGAAGATGCGAACCCCGGGCTGTCGTTCACGACGATGGGCGATTTTTTCATCGACGCGGCGATCGCGAGCGCGCGGTCGACGGTTTTGTCGCTTGTCGAAAGCCCACGAACGATTTCCAGAAGCTCCATCACGGGCGGCGGGTTGAAAAAGTGGAGACCCACGACGCGGTCAGCGGCACCGACGCGCATGCCGAGCTCGGTGAGCGAAAGTGACGACGTGTTCGATGCCAAGATCGCGTCGACCTTCGCGGTGGATTTTGCTTCGCCGAGAATTTTGGTTTTCAGATCCAAACTTTCCGGCGCTGCTTCGATCACGAGATCAGCGTCTCGGCTTGCATCGGCTACCGTGGTAGCCGGAGACAAAAGCGCGAACGTCGTTGATCGTTGATCAGCCGTGATTTTGGCCTTTTCGACGAGCCTGTCGAGTTGCTTGCCGACGGCGGTGATCGCTTGTGCGGCGCGTTCCGGTGCTGCGTCGAACACACGCGTGGTGAAGCCGGCAGCCGCTGCGACCTGCGCAATCCCCTGGCCCATCGTCCCCGCGCCGAGCACGGCGACGATCACGCCGTCTCCTCGTCGGTGCTCGCCTCTTTCGTGTCGGCGGTCGCATCGGTTGCGGATGCCTCTTCGTTTTCCGCTGCTTCTTCGTCCGCTTCTTCTTCGTCGTCGTCGCTCGCGGCGTTGTCAGCTTGCAAACGCAAATCCGTGAGCAAAGCGCCACACGCGCACTTTTTCGGAACGCTCTTCTTGTAATAGATGCGCTCGCATCGTTTGCAGATGCGTGCGTCCGGCTCGTACGCGATCGTCTTGCCGGTGAGCGCATCTTTTCGGCCGACGACCTGCAAGTCGTCCAGCAAGATCACGTCTGTGCTCGGCTGCGCGTCGGGAATTGCGTCGGCGCCGTCGCCCGTTACCTCGACGATTTTCGGAATGCGCGCGGTTGCCTCTTTCACGATCCACGCAGCGGCCTGCGCTTGGCTTTTCAATTTCGCATTGATACGAAAGTTGGTGCCGCCTTCGTCTTTGCCTTTCACCGAAACCGCTTTCAACTGCGGATCGAAAAAAACGTCGGTGATGCCGTGCCAAGGAATTCTTCGCACATCGCCGCGATCGACTCCCACGCCGCCGTCGCCCACGCGCAAGATCATGTCGCCGCTCGTGCCGAACCAAATCGACATGGCGAACGAGAGGGCGCCCGCCGCGAGGAGATATGGTGTGTACTTCCAAGGCTCGGGTCTTGTTGACCAGAGCTGCTCGTACGCGCCGGCTCCGAGGAGCACGGCGCCGACTGCGCCGATCACGCGGATGACGACAGGGTTTGCGTTGCTCTGCGGAAAAAACCGCGTTTCGCGCCGTTTTCGTGCGGGAGAGTTCTTCTTGGCCATGACGACGGGAGAACTTACTCCACCCTTTAGATACGCGACAGCTCATCGTAGAGAAACGCGGCGCTCTTGATGCCGAGGTGAAAATTCTCCAAATCGAGCCATTCGTTCGGGGCGTGCGCGTTTTCGTCCGGTTGGCCGAAGCCCATCAGCAGACACGGTTTTCCGGTCGCGTCGGCGATGGTGCGTACGAACGGGATCGATCCGCCCTCGCGAATGAAGACCGTGGGCTTTCCGAATGCCCGAGAGAATGCACGCTTTGCGACCTCGAAAACGGGATGATCAGTTGGCGCCAAATACGGACGGCCGCCATGCATGTATTTTACATGCACCTTGACGCCGGCCGGCGCGCTCTTCTTGAGAAAATCGCCGACGAGCTTTTCGATCTCCTCCGGCTCTTGATGCGGCACCAAACGACACGAAATTTTCGCCATCGCGCGCGCCGGAATGATCGTCTTCGCGCCTTCGCCTTGGAAGCCGCCGGCGATTCCGTTGCAGTCGAGCGTGGGCCGCGCCCAAACGCGCTCGAGCGTGGAGAAGCCTTTTTCGCCGGAGATTGCCGGTGATCCGGTGGACTCTAGCCATTCTTTTTCGTTGAACGGCAAGCTCTGGATTTCTTTTCGCTCGGCGTCCGTGAGCGCCACCACCTTGTCGTAAAATCCGGGAACCAAAACTTTCCCGTCGTCGTCGTGCAGCTTCGCGATCATACGCGCGAGCACGTTCACCGGATTCGCGACGCCGCCGCCGAAGCTTCCGGAATGCAAATCGCTTTTCGGACCGTCCACCGTCACCTCCAAATACATGAGGCCACGCAGGCCGACGCAGAGCGAAGGAATGCCGCGACCGAACATCGCCGTGTCACTCACACACACGAAATCCGCGGACAAGCGTTTTGCGTTCGCGCGCATCAATTCATCGAGATTTTCGCTGCCAATCTCTTCTTCGCCTTCGACGATTAGCTTCAAGTTGATCGGCAATTTTTTGCGCGCTTTGACGAACGCTTCGATTGCGTTCGCGTGAATCATGACTTGGCCTTTGTCGTCGACCACGCCGCGTCCCCACATGCGACCGTCGCGAATGGCGGGCTCGAACGGCGGCGAAATCCATTCGTTCAGCGGATCCACTGGCTGCACGTCGTGATGTCCGTAGATCAAAAGCGTCGGCTTTCCTGGCGCGTGCATCCACTCTGCAAACACCGCGGGATGTCCTTTGGTCGGCCAAACTTCCGCGACGTCCGCACCCAGCGAGGCCAGGTGCTTGCGCAAGTGCTCGGCATTTTTTTGCATATCCTTCACATGTAAAGGATCGCTGGAGATGGCTGGGATTTTCACCCAAAGGGCGAGCTCTTCGACGAAACGGGAGCGATGCTGATCGATGAAAGCGACGACGTCATCCATGGGCGTCCGCCGCTTTTGCCACTACTTCGCGAGAAGAGCCAGGGCTTGTCGCAGCTGATCACTGACCGGCGTTTGACCCGCAAAGAATGACGGATCCATCGAGGAAACGGCTCGTTCCGCTTCGCTCTGTTTGTAGCCCATATTGATGAGCGCTGAGACGAGCACGTCTCCGGCGCCGTTCGATGTGGCCGACGCACGACGTGGGGGCAACTTCTGACCGACCGGAGCATCCGCCAACGGGAGCTTGTCGCGGAGCTCGAGCAGCAGCCTTTCTGCGGTTTTTTTTCCGATACCGGGGATGCGCGTGAGCGTTGCGATGTCCTTCGAAGCAATGGCGCGTGCGAGGTCGGGGCCCGGCAACGTGCTGAGGACATTGATGGCGGTCTTTGGTCCGACGCTGGAAACGCCGATCAACGTGCGAAACGCGACGCGGTCGGCGGCCGTGGCAAATCCGAATAAAACGAACGCTTCTTCGCGAACGTGGGTGTGAACGAAGAGCGTGGTGAACCCGCTTTCGCCTTCCGCGCGACCGAGCGTGCCGAGCGGCGTGACGACCTCATAACCGATTCCGCCGACGTCGATGACGACGACGCCATCTTCCTCTTCCGCGGCGATCTTCCCCGAAATCCGCCCGATCATGCCCCAATCACGTACCACATTCGCAAAACCCTTGTCTTGAGCGGGCGAATTGAACTAAGAGGCGCGCATGCAAAAGCTCAAGCTCATGCTTCTCGCCGCCCCCTTCGCAGCCGCAATCGTCCTCGCCGCATGCGGTGGTGGCACCCCGCCGGCCGTGCCGTCGACCGACATGCCGGAAGCTGGCGCGGATATGCCCTCGACCCCCGACATGAGCGAAGCTGGCGCAATGCCCGCAACGCCGGACACCTCTGCAGCGATGCCGTCAGCAGCTCCGACGGACACGTCGAGCGCGATGGCCGCACCGACCGATATGACGCCGGACGCAGGCGCGCCCGCAGGCAAAGGCAAGAAGGGCAAAAAAGGCAAGAAGGGCTCCTGAGCTCTTTTTCTTTTTGCTGATTCGCTTTTCGTTTTAAGAATCTCACAACGCGAGCACGGTCTTGGGGCCGTTGCTTGCGTTTGTGTTTTGTCAGCGATTTTCTGCTCGAATGTGGGCAGTAGCGCGCACCATCGGTCGCCGTAATGCGGCAGCCGCAAGCAGGCACAGCACCGGCGTGATCACGACGTGATAGCGGTCCTCGCCGAAGAAAATCGCGTGCGTCACGACTGTGGTGCCGAGAAGCGCAACGGGCAGCTGAAGAGCTGACGGCCACTCCGCGCGTCCGCCGATCGGAAGCCACGGAACTGTCGCCGTGAAGATCGCGAGCGGCCAAAACGCCGGCGGCTCGGTGCACGCGAAAATAGTGAGCAGCCCAGCCACGACGAGAATCGCGATCTGTGCGCGATGCATTTTTCCGGCGCGGCCCAGCGCAATGCAGCCGAGCGCGGCGGCGAACATCAAGAGACGATGCACCGTCGTGATGAGCGCGCGACCTGCAACACGACGTGGCTCGGGCCACGCTTGCGGACGTGCCTCGCGCAGATATTCGACGGGAAAAGAAGCATGATCGAACGTGTAGCCGAGCTTCGCGGGAATGAGCGAAAGCCAATGAATGGGATGCTCTTCGATTTGTTCGATGCCGTAATCGAGCCAGCAGCGATCTTGTTGAACCTGTCCGGTGACGACGCGGCAGCCGTCAGACGCGTGCAAGGTTTCGAAGCGGCCCGTCGCGCGCGGAAAGGATCCGATCGCCAGATTCCATCCGGCGTTGGTGCTGACCAGCGCGCAGCCGTCCATCACGTGGCAATTGCGTGCGGTCCAGGGCAGAACCGGAAGCAAGGTCACGGCACACGCGAGCGCGGCGTTGCGCAGCGAAATCCAGCTGAAAATGCGGGCTTTTGTGTCGTTGGTAACCAGCGCTAAAAACGGCGCGCAGAGCAATGCTTGCGGACGAACCAGCGCTCCCAAGCCGAGCGTGAGCGCACCCAGAATCAAACCACGACGCGCAGACGAGTCGCGGACCGCGAGCCAAAACGCAGTGAGCGTGATGAGCGCGGCAAGCGGCTCGGTCATGAGAAGCGCCGCATAGAGAATGAGCTCCGGATTCGCGGCAACCAAAATGCCAGCGAAGCGTGATCGATTCTCCGACAGCGCATGACGCGCGAGAAGCCATGTGACGAAAGCGACCGCGGCACCTACGCACGCGTTGACGACGGGCGCGACAGTCGCGCTTTCCCCAAACACCCTATAAAACAAGCCCAAAAATGCGCTGTAGCCGACCGGATAATGACACCACGGGTGCCACACGCGCACGCTGCCGAGGATCGAGTCGTCCGAATAACCGAAGCCTTCAGCGATGCGACGCGCGCCGAAATCGTAATAGTGACCATCCAAAACCGGCTCGCCCGACCAAGCGAGCGCGACGTAGAGACGAGGTAAGAGCGCTCCGAAAAAAAGGAGCGCAGCGAAGAGCGGCGATGGCTTCTCGCGCGGTCGCGTCACTCAGGACCGCTACCGGCACGCACGCGTCGCAAGAACGTGCGCTGCACTTGCACCG
>JBDTFL010000621.1:0-2735 GCA_039937955.1 Polyangiaceae bacterium
GGGACGGCTTTCGCGCGCTCGTTTTTCGTGATGGGAATGCGATCACCATCCAGTCACGCGACGAAAAGAATCTAAATCGGTATTTTCCCGAGCTGCTCGAATCGCTCGCAGCGACGTTGCCGCGTGAATGCGTGCTCGACGGCGAGATCGTAATCGCTCGAGAAAACAAGCTCGAATTCGAGACGCTTCAACAGCGCATTCATCCCGCCACGTCGCGCGTGAAGATGCTCGCCGAGAGGACGCCATCGTCGATGGTGTTTTGGGATTTGCTGTGTGTGGGTGATCGCGATCTGCGTGAGTTGCCATTTCGTGAGCGTCGCGCCGAGCTCGAAAAAGTTCTCGCGCACGCGAAGCCACCCATTCATCTGACCCCAATCACGACCGACCGAGCGACTGCGCAAGATTGGTTCAGCCGCTTCGAAGGCGCGGGCCTCGACGGCGTGATGGCGAAACCCGCCGCTGGAACGTATGAGCCGAACAAACGCTCCATGCTCAAGATCAAGCACGAGCGCGAATGCGACTGCGTCGTCGCTGGGTTTCGTTGGCACAAGCAAGGTAAAGGGACGATGCTCGGCTCGATGTTGCTCGGTCTCTACGACGACGATGGGAAGCTGAATCACGTCGGCGTGACGGCCAGCTTTACTGCGGAGAAGCGCCGCGAGCTCGTGACGCACCTCGCGGAGTACCGAGAAAACGCCCTCGAATCGCATCCATGGCGCGATTGGGCAAACGTCGCGGAAGATGATGGAGACGGCGGACAACGAATGCCTGGCGGCAAAAGTCGTTGGAGCGGCGGCAAAGATTTGTCGTGGGTTCCCCTGCGGCCCGAGCTCGTCGTCGAGGTTGCCTACGATCACATGCAAGGCTCACGGTTTCGACACACGGCGCAATTTCGAAGATGGCGCACCGACAAGAAGCCTGCGGACTGCACATACGCGCAACTCGAAATTGTCGCGCCCGAAGAGCTCGCGCGGATTTTCGCGAGCGGCTGACCGGCGCAACTGGTGCTCCGTTTCTGTTGGAAGACCATTCGTGCACTATAGTGCGCAGTCGCTTGAACTAAGTGAATTATAGTTCATCAGTGGTCTCGTTTTTAAGATTTGGCAGATGCTCGGCCGCCCGCGCTTCCCGCGCGCCACGCGCGCGTCGGATCGTCATCTGGATCCGGTGTGTCCTGTTCCGGCCGAATCTCCGCGGGAACATTTTCGAGATTCACGCGAATGCGCGTCCACGTCGATGAACGACCTCGCATCGAATCTACCAAAATATCTTCGGGCTTCAAATGCGGAACAACGCCGGAATGCCTATTTTTCCAGCGTTCCAGGCCGGCAAGCGCTTCGTCCTTTTTTTGCGAATTCGCGATCGTGAGCAACGGTTTCTTCGATCGCGTGGCTTTCGGCTTCACCGGTGCGTTCCGATCTTTCGGCTCTTTCGGTTTCTTGGCGCGCGACGGCGCAACGCGTGCACCTTCACTCGCACCTTTTCGAAAATGCGGAGGCCACGGCGCGTCTCCCAAACCGGATGCTTGATCTTTGTCGGCGAGCTCCAGCAATTTTTCCAGCGAGCCCACGGTCTCGTTCATTTTCGCGTGCGGATCACCGCGCTCGGCAAAACGCTTCGGCACGGTGAGCACCGTAAAATCAGCGGGATCACAATCCGCGACCTCGCTCCATTCGAGAGGCGTCGACACGCGCGCGTCGGGCAGCGGACGAATCGAATACGCGGAGCACGTGGTGCGATCTTTCGCGTTTTGGTTGTAGTCGAGAAAAACTCCCTTCCGTTCTTCCTTCCACCACTTCGACGTCGCGATGGTCGGCGCGCGTCGCTCGATCTCGCGCGACAACGCCAGCGCAGCACGTCGCACATCGTCGAAATTCCAATTCGGCGAAATGCGCGCGTTGATGTGCATACCTCTGGATCCGCTTGTTTTCGGCCATCCCGTGAGCCCCATGTCCTCGAGCAGCGCCTTCACCTCGAGTGCGACGAGTCGCACATCGGTCCACGTAACACCGGGACCCGGATCGAGATCAACACGCAGCTCGTCAGGATGATCGAGGTCTGCGGCGCGCACCGGATGCGGATGCAGCTCGATGCAACCGAGGTTCGCCACCCACGCGAGACCCGCAGCATCGTCGACCACCACCTCTTCTGCAGTGCGTCCAGAAGGAAAGCTCAACGTAGCCGTGCGCAAGAACGCCGGCAGATTGGATGGCGCGCGTTTTTGATAAAACGGATCCTTCTCCGCACCGTCGACGAAACGCTTCAGTACGATCGGACGGTCGGCGATTCCGAAGAGCGCGCCACCCGACACGCTCAAAAAATATTTCACGCAGTCGAGCTTCGTGAGCTTCGTTTCTCGAGAGAAATAGGGCTTTTCGGGATGGGTCACGCGCACGTCGTGTCCATTCACACTCAGGATTTCCGCTTCCTCTTCCTTGCTCACGAATCAAAGGCTACACGACTCATTATGGATTCGAAGCAGGACATCCTCGACATGCTTCGCGACTTGGCTGAGCTCACCATGCTCGACGAAGCCGACCCGCAATCGTTCCGCGTGCGCGCATACGAGAGTGCCGCGCAGGCCATTGCCGCACAAGCGAACGACCTCGGAACGCTCACGGCAAAAGAGCTCCAGAAGATCGAAGGGATTGGCAAAAGCACCGCGGAAAAAATTCGCGAGCTCCTCGACACGGGCAAAGTCGCGAAGCTGGAGGGCCTGCGCGCAAAGCATCCGC
>JBDTFL010000622.1:0-4248 GCA_039937955.1 Polyangiaceae bacterium
GGGCGACGGGACCGCGGCCATATTCCGGGCGCCAACATGATCGTCAAAAAGTATTCGAACCGTCGGCTCTACGACACGGTGGAGAGTCGCTACATCACGGTGGACGAGCTCGCCCAAAAAATACGGCGCGGCGTGGACGCCACGGTCGTCGACGCGAAGACGAACGAAGACCTCACGCAAGCGACGCTCACGCAGATTATTTTGGAGAGTCGTGGTGGCGCGAAGCTCCTGCCTGTTCCGTTGCTCCAGCAATTGATCCGCATGGAAAACGAAGCGCTAGCCGAGTTTTTCGGGCGCTATATGACATGGGCGCTCGAGATTTACATGCGTGCGCGTTCGCAAGCGCAGGCCATCTCGCCGTACGTTCCGCTCGCGACAGTTCCGTTTTCGGCGACCAACGCGCTCGCGCGCATGATGATGGGAAATAATCCGTGGGGAAACGCGGAGCCGCAGCAACAGCAACAGCCGCCGCCTCCTCCTCCGCCGGTTCAGCAATCTTCCTACGCAGCAGAAGACGTCGCCGAGCTGCGCCGCGAGCTCGAGAAGCTGAAACGCGTCGTCAGTAAAAAGAAGAAGTCTTCCTGAAAAAACGGAAATGTTGCACTGCAACACAAAATGCCTTGACCGATCGCCGCCGCATCTTTATCTTCCGCGCGTTCTCGCCAAATCCGCGGGAAACGGAGGAATTATGATCGGTATGGAAAATGTGCAGTTGCAGCAAGTCCAGGCGTTTTGGATGAAAGCGATTCAAGAAACCTTCGGTAAGACGGCGGCCTTTTACGAAGAAATGGCCAAGGTCGACGCTTCGCGCAACGAGCAGGCCAGCGGCGCCATCGACGAAATGGCGAAGCTCACCAAAGAGTAGATCGCGTACAGCGCGTCGCTCGGTGCGGAATGGCGACGTCTCACGCTCGAGGCGATCAAACGCTCGACCGAGATGTTCACCACTACAACGCAAGCTTCAAAATGAAGCTCTGAGACGGTTACCTATTGGGCGCGTCTGAAGCCATTGCAGTCGTACGCGATCTGCGTGCAGGAAGCGTCACCATCGTCGATGCAGTCGATGCAATCGCTGGATTCGGCGAATGCGTGCATGGTGCAAGCATAACGCAGCCGAAAACAAGCCCTTTCATGCGCAATCGCGCTTGGCGGCGCGCGCGAGCTCTTTCGCCCAAACGACGAGGCGTTCTTCGTCGGGCCCTTCGATCATGATGCGCAGCTTGGCTTCGGTGCCGCTCCAGCGAATGAAGACGCGGCCGTCGTTGCCGAGCGCGCGGCGAATCTTGTCGGCCTCGGTGGTCATCGTTTTCATGTCGTCGATGGGGATGCGGCGTGGCAGCACGTGGCTCTCCAAAATTTGCGGCACGCGGGTCATCGACGAATGCGCGAGCGACGACAGCGGTTTCTCGGTGCGCATCATCATCGCCAACACTTGAAGCGCGGCGATGGTGCCGTCGCCGGTGGATGCGTGATCCAAAAAGAGCAGGTGGCCCGATTGCTCGCCACCGAAATTGAAACCTCCGGCCCGCATGGCCTCGACGACGTAACGATCGCCAACCGCGGTGCGCACCAATTTTCCGCCAAGTGAATCCATGGCGCGCTCGAGGCCGAGGTTGCTCATGACAGTGGCAACGAGCGTCTTCTTTTTGAGCGTTCCTTCTTTGATCATGCGCGTGGCGCACATCGCCATTACCGCGTCGCCATCGACGATTTGTCCTTTTTCGTCGACGATTATCAGTCGGTCGGCGTCGCCGTCGAGCGCAACTCCGATATCAGCGCCGCGCTTCACGACCTCGGCGCGCACGTTGTCCGGGTGCAATGCGCCGGAGTCTTTGTTGATGTTGGTGCCGTTCGGCTTCACGCCGATCGCGAATACCGTTGCGCCGAGCTCTTGAAAAACGAGCGGCGCAGTTTTGTACGCAGCACCGTGCGCCGCATCCACCACGATGCGCACGCCCGAGAGCGACAAGTCGTTCGGAAATGTATTTCGAACGAACACGACGTAACGACCGCGTGCGTCTTCGAGTCGTTCGGCGCGTCCGATTCCCGGTCCGGTCGGGCGCGGCAATTCATGCTCGTGCGCCATGAGCCATTCGATTTCGGCTTCCGCGGAGTCGGGTAATTTGTAGCCGTCGCGACCGAAAATCTTAATGCCGTTGTCGTCGTACGGATTGTGACTCGCGCTGATCACGATGCCTGCGTCGGCGCGCATGCTGGTCGTCAAATGCGCGATGGCAGGCGTGGGCATCGGGCCACACAAAATCACGCGGCCGCCCATCGAACAAATTCCTGCGGCGAGCGCTTGCTCGATCATGTAGCCGGAGAGGCGTGTGTCTTTGCCGATCAAGATGCGCGGAGCGTCGCCTTTGTTTTTTCCGACGTACGACGTGATCGCGCGCCCGAGCCTGAGTGAAAGCTCCGGCGTCATCGGATGAACGTTGGCTTGTCCGCGAATGCCGTCGGTTCCGAAAAATTCTCTGATCGGCTCTTTTGCAGAAGCGGCAGCGGCGCGAGAGCGAACGGATTTCGGGGCTATTTCAGCCTTATTTTGTGATTTTTTGGGCACGCGGGAGAATCAATCTCGGAAGTTGATGAACGACAGCTCGATCGGCATTTCGATTCCGCGAATCGCTTGAATGGCTTGCTGGAGATCGTCGCGATTTTTTCCGGTGACGCGCACTTGCTGGTCTTGGATCGAAGCCTGGACCTTCAGCTTCAGCTCTTTGATCGCGCCGACGATCTTTCGCGCGTTGTCGGCCTCGATGCCCTCTTTGATCTTCACGAGCATTTTCATATTTTTGCCGGACTTCTCAGGGTCGCCGGCTTCGAAATGCTTCAAGCTCACTTTTCGTTTGATGAGCTTTTCTTGGAAGACGCCGTACGCGGCCTCGAGCCGATCTTCAGTCGAGCTGCGCAACGCGATGCCGTCGTCGTTGCGCTCCAGCTCCGTGTCGGTGCCCTTGAAATCGTAACGCTGGGCGATCTCTTTTTGCGCTTGGACGAGGGCATTCTCGACCTCGTTTTGTTGAACCTTGGAGACGATGTCGAAGCTCGGCACGGCACACTCCTCGTAGAAAAGACTTCAGAAAATTTTCAGATTTTTTTTGGAATTTGGTGCCCCCACCCGCCGGTGCTCGGTTGCTTCGCAACCTGCGCGCCGTCGACCTCCCCCAAATCGCTCGCTGCGCTCGCTCAGGGGGAGGTGGAGTCGTGCAGAATAGCTTGGGGTAGGCTCACAAGGCCACAACCGGATCGCTCGGCAGGTTGAGCAGCTGCCCGCGAATCTCTCCGACCAAGAAAATCGATCCGCACACCACGACCAGGCCGTCGGGACCGACGAGCTCTCGTGCGAGCCTCAGCGCAGCGATCGGATCTGCAGCCATTTTCCCGGGGTGTCGTGCATTCAGCAAATCGAGCGAGGTCGGCGCGCGGCCTTTAGGTGCAGTATACACGCAATACGCGGCGAGGGGAGCGAGAATGTCGATCATCTCCGGCCACGCTTTGTCGGCGAGCGTTCCGAACACCAGCGCGACCGGCGAGCCCAGGGGTTGCGGGTCGCTGAGGTACGGAGGAATTTTCGGATGGCTCAGATAGTTCGCGAGCGACCTCGCACCGTCGGGATTGTGCGCGGCGTCCAAAAGCACCTGGCCACGATCGGTTTCGATCAGCTCGAGACGACCCGGCCACGACACCGATTGCAGTGCCTGCATCAAAATACGCTGATGATGCCAGCCGAGCGCGAACGCAATTTGGATCGCGACGTTTGCGTTGTCGTGTTGATGCTCGCCGAACAAATTCGTTCCGGAAACCATGGCGGTGCCACGAGCATGTTGGATCGACGCGGCGACTTTTTTCGCGACGTCCTCGATCGCCGCGAGCGCTTCGCCTTCGATCTCCCCCAGCACCAACGGCACACCGGGCTTCGCGATCCCCGCTTTTTCTCGGGCGATTTCTTCCAGCGAATTTCCGAGCCGGTCCATGTGATCGAACGCGATGCGCGTGATGGCGGTGACGAGAGGCGTTTCGATCACGTTGGTCGCGTCCAATCTCCCGCCGATGCCGACCTCGATCACCGCGAGATCGATCTTCGCTTCCGCAAACGCAACGAACGCGGTCATCGTCGCGGCTTCGAAGAACGTGAGCTCCGGCGCGCGCGCGAGCACGTCGGTCAAAATGCGTTCGAGCGTTTCGTCCGAGATTGGCTCCCCGTTGATTCGAATGCGCTCCGAAAATTTGTGCAGATGCGGC
>JBDTFL010000623.1:0-4065 GCA_039937955.1 Polyangiaceae bacterium
CGTGACGTGCCGATAATTTCCGAGGAACTGCGCGACCGTTCGAATTTTTCCCGGCCACTCGCGCGAGCCGAACGCGAGGTCGACGACGTTGCGCTCCTTCTCGTCTTTTTCTTTCGACCAAACGAAAACCTGAGGCACCAGCAAGATCGGTTTTTCGGTTTGGCGTTGCACGTCGAACAGCGTGCGAATGAAAATGTCGCCTTCTTTTTTTCCGCGCGCGCCCGGCTCCAGCAACGTCGGCGGACGTTTCAAAAACAGCGCGGCGGACGCACCCGTCATCAGCGCTTGGCGTAAATCGTCGGCGTCCGACTGCTCGCTTCGACGCGTGACAGCGTGCAGCCAACCGCGTCCCATGGGCTCCAAAATCCAGAGGCCCAAATCATTGGCGAAGCGGACTTGCGGTAAATTCAGCCGTTTCGTGAGGTGATCGAGCGCGAAAAAATCAACGAACGACAAATTGCGCAGCACGTACACGACCGTGCCGCGGGCGTCGGCGGATCGCACCGCTTTCGCCCACGCTTCGTCGACCTCGATGTGCTCGAAGAAGCGCTTGTAGAGAAAATCGAGGATCGGGTTCGGCTCGTAAGCAACGAGCGGCCTCGAATCACTCATTCTACAACCCTCAAAGGCGAGCTACGCGGAGCCGTCCAGGGATCAGCCGCCGAACTGCTTCTGGATGACGGCGACGATTCGTTTTTCGGTGTCACCTTGCAGCGCGACGTTTGCGCCGTAGGGCCATGCGAATCCGAACGACTGAACTTGATTGCACGAAACCGAAACGAGAATGTCGGCCGGCGGCTGATTGATCTGGCCAATCGAGAAACCGAACTCGGCGTACATGCAGCTCTCCTTCGGGACGCCCCAGTTGCTCGAGGTGCCGAGGATGGACAGCACCTCGTCGTGGATCTTCGAATCGGTGATGTTGCTCGTCGCCAAGATCGGGAAGTTGTGGAACATGGGGACGTTCGACGCGAGCGGCGCGGCAGGCGCTGCACCCGGAATCAAACCCGGCGGCAAAAGTCCCGGCGGCAACAGAGATGCGCCGGCGGTGATCCAGCTTTGAATCTGCGGCGGAAGCGCGATGCCGCCTGGAGCTGCGGCGCTCGCGGTCTGTTGCGGCGGTGAGAAGTTCTGGAGACGGAACACGGTGATCGGCGCTTGCTGCATGCCGTTGAATGGAGCCGCGAGGCTCGAGCCGCAGCCCGTCATGACGAAGAGGAGCGCTCCTCCGAGCAACAACATGGACAACCGCGACATCGAAATACCACGCATGAGAACCTCCAAAAGAAGACCAACGAAGAGTGAGCGGGTGCCACGATAGGCGTTCTGGGTGCTAGAGAGAAGCGAATGTTCGCAGTCAAGAAGATCGATCACGTTGCGGTTGCGGTGCGCGACATCGACGAGACACTTGCAAAATACAAGCAACTCTTCGGGCTCGATCCGACCGCGCGCGAGGTCGTTGCGTCGCAAAAAACCGAGGCGGTTATTTTGCCGATTGGCGAGACCAGCATCGAGCTCATCTCACCGCGCGGGAACGACGGGCTGGAAAAATTTCTGGAGAAGCGCGGGCCAGGGCTCCATCACATTGCCGTGGAGGTGGAGGGGATCGAGAGTGCGCTTGCGCTGCTCAAAGCCCTAGGAATCCCGTTGATTGATGAGTCTCCGCGCATCGGGGCGCGCGGTCACAAAGTGGCGTTCGTGCATCCAAAAGCCACGGGCGGTGTTTTGATTGAGCTCGTAGAACCGGCGCATGAACCGCGCTGAGCCAAACGCACTGAGCTGATTGCGATTCGTAGCCGAATTCGGCTACCTTGGCCCGTACATGCGGATGAATGGACGAAGCCCGTTGTTCTCTGAACGCCTGCGCGTAGCTCGGCTCAAGGCGCTGTCGATTGTGTTGGTCCTTTCGATCACGCTGCCGGCCTTCGCACAAACTCCAGCAGCTGGTTCAAAAGCTGACGCTGGGAAAAAAACCGCCGTCGCTGGTGCAGCAGGATCAGCAGGCGGTGCGAAACCGGATCTGAACGAAGCGAAGAAACGCTACGCAGCCGGTGAGAAAAAATTCAAGGCCGCCGACTATCAAGGCGCGCTCGACGATTTCACGGCTGCCGACGCGATCAAATCGACGCCGCAGTCAGTGCGTTACGTCGGTCTTACCGACGACAAGCTCGGAAAGTTTTCCGACGCGGTCGTTGCGTACGACAAATTCCTCGCTGACGTTCCGGCGAAGATGACGAAAGAGGCCGACGAGACGCGCGCCCGTGAAACCGAAATCAAAGCGATGCCCGGCAAGGTTCACGTCGACGCGACGCCCGCCGGCGCGCAGGTGACGCTGGCCGGCACTCTCGGGACAAAGCCCGCGCAACCGGTGCCCGCCGATCTCGAGCTCGCTCCCGGAAAATACCAGCTGCATGTTTCGGCTGACGGTTACACGGCGAAGGATCAAGACCTCGACGTCACGTTCGCATCGCAGCAGCAATTGAAGATCGACTTGGAGCCGGCAGCTGCACCGCCGCCTCCGCCGCCGGTCGTTGCCGTGGCGCCGCCGCCGCCTGCACCCGCACCTGCGCAGCCGCTTCCGCCGGAGCCGCGCAGCAAAGTTCCTGCTTACGTGACTGGTGGTTTGGCGATCGTTGCGGCAGGTGTCGGAACGGTCTTCGGAGTTTTGGCGCTCGGTGACAAGAGCGACTTCGACAAGAACCCGACGTCATCGAAAGCCGACGACGGCGAGAATCACGCGCTCATCGCCGACATGGCGTTCGGTGTGGCGATTACCTTCGGCGTGACGAGCGCCGTCCTCTTCTTGACGAAAGACGAAGCGTTGCAGCCGCCGCCCGCTGCCCAGACTCCGCAGCAGAAAAAATTGGCGACGCAAAAGGCGAACAGATTTCGCGTCGTCCCCGCGCCGATCGTCTCTCCACACGGCGCCGGTGCTGGCGCGCTCATCCGCTTCTGATCGCTCGATCCAAAAAAAACATGAACCGATCCTCTAAGAAGAAGCGAAATCTGGCTGTTTTTCCGATGATTGCGGTGATGTCGCTCAGCATGCTCGCGGGTTGTGAGCTGCTCGTCGATTTCGATCGCACGCTGATCGATGCCGGCAGCCTCGGCGATACCGACGCTACGTTCGACGGATCGGAAGACTTCGACGCCCCGAACGACTCACCGACGACCACCGACGCAAGTGACGCGACGACCATTACGGATGCATCGTCGACTGACGCCGGGGACTCTGCCGCTGAGCTCGACGCCGACGATGGTAGCGACGCAGATATGTGATTGTCGTCATCCGGGCGTGTCGCTCGGCATCGACGTCAGAGATGCGCGATGCGGTCGGCGATCTTTTCGACGTCGGCCTCGACCTCGATGGGTGCGTTGGCCAAACGAGAGGTGACGTCGGCGATTTTTTTCTCGTGATACGCGACTTTGAATTCGGTGAACTTCAAGCCGCTCGCAGTGGAGACAACGACGACGCGCTCGTCTTTTTTGATGACGTCCTGCCTACGTAATTTGATGGCGCATGCGAGCGCGACCCCGGTGTGCGGACACGTGTAGAGGCCGGCACGGTCGGCGCGTGCGCAAGCGTCGGCCAATTCGTCTTCGGTGGCTTGCTCGACGACGCCGTTCATTCCTTCGAGTGCGGCCATCGCGCGTGGGGCGCTCACCGGATTGCCGATGCGAATGGCGGAGGCTGCGGTCTGCTGCGCGACCATCGGCTTCACGACTTTTTCGTGAGCCATGAACGCTTGGTACATGGGGTTCGCGCGCTCCGCTTGCGCAACACAAAGGCGCGGGATGCGATCGATAAGTCCCAACTTATGCATCATATCGAAGCCAGAAAATAGGGCTGCCGCGTTGCCGAGGTTGCCGCTGGGCAGGACCATCCAGTCAGGCACTTTCCATCCGAGCTGTTGCGTCACTTCGATCGCGACGGTCTTTTGACCTTCGATGCGGAGCGGATTCATCGAGTTTGCGAGATAGACCAAGCCGCGATTCGCGAGCTCTTGCACCACCTTCATGCAGCCGTCGAAATCGGTGTCGAGCGACAGCACCGTGGCTCCGTGC
>JBDTFL010000624.1:0-6157 GCA_039937955.1 Polyangiaceae bacterium
TGTGATCCGCGCATTCGACAGCCCCACGCGACAGGCCTTCGTCGTCGACATGGTGGGCCGAGAAAATCTCGCGAGCGCCATTTCGCTCAATTCGTCGCTCATCACTGGCGGTGCGATGCTCGGTCCGGCCGTCGCTGGACTCGCGATCGACGCTTTCGGTGAGGGTTGGTGTTTTCTCATCAACGGCGCAAGCTTCATCGCCGTCATCGTCGGCCTCGTTGCCATGCGCGATCTCCCTGCACCGGCGATCGGTCGAGCACGCGAGCCCATGTTGGTGCGCGTGATCGAAGGCTTTCGATTCGTGGCGAGCGAAGAAGGTTTGCGCGCACTCTTACTGCTTCTCGCGCTCACCGCGCTCATGGGAATTCCTTCCGCGACGCTCATGCCAGTATTCGCATCGAAGATCCTGCACGGAGATTCGCGAACCTTGGGATGGTTGATGGGAGCGCAAGGCGGCGGCGCGCTCGTCGCGGGCCTCTTCATCACCTCGCGTTCGATCACCGAAAGTACCTATCGCGTCATCAGCGGCGCGTGCCTGATGCTCGGCGTGATGCTCGTCCTCTTTGCGCTCTCACGCGCGCTGTGGCTGTCGATCGCGATCTCGGTTTTCCTGGGCGCGACCACGTTCATTCAGGTCACCGCAACCAACACGCTCGTGCAGACGCTGACACCCGATGCGTTGCGTGGTCGCGTGATGGCGATTTGGTTGATGATCTTGATGGGCTTCGCGCCCGTCGGCTCCGTGCTCGCCGGCTCGATCGCGGCGGCAACCGATCCGCGTGTGCCGCTCATCGGTGGCGGCCTCATGTGTATTTTCGGCGCGCTCGTATTCGCGAGGTGGCTCCGAGGGCGGGATTCGTCGCCTAAGCGGGCCTGCTGAAAGCAGCCCGCGCCCCGCCGAAGAGCGCGTTCGACGCTCAGCTCCGCCGAAGGCGAAGCCAGCGGAGAGGGCGGGATTCGAACCCGCGGATCCCTTGCGAGATCGCGTGCTTAGCAAGCACGTGCCTTAGGCCACTCGGCCACCTCTCCGACAACACAGAAACACTCACAAAAAAGCGAAGGCCGGACGAATAGCGCACTCTCAGAAGTACGTAAAGCCAACGCTGGCGCTCGTGAGCTGCGTTTTTCCTTCGAAGAAAAAGTCATGACGAAGGGCCAGCGAGAAATAGCCGGGGTTGCAACAGCGCCCGAGCGCGAGAACGAGCTCGGGGCTGATCGATGCACGAAATGGCTCGTTCCCCGTCATTTCGACGAGTGAGCCGACCCCGCCGCCCACGCCCACGAACCAGGACGTCGGGTGCCACATGAAACGCGTGCCGGGGCGAATCCAAAACGCGATGGGATTTTCCGCATAAAAACCGGGCTCGATCAAAATGCGAAACGGTCGGTATTGGATGACGTCGAACGTGCCTTTTTTTCGTGTGCACCAAAATGCGGGGCCGACCGGAATGGACCACGGCCACGAAAATCCAGCGGCGGGATTCGCGCCACGCAGCACCGCGTGCAAATTCGGGATCAGGGTTGCGGCGATGAGCGCCGCGCCTGAATTCGCGACGCCATTGAAAAGAGGAAACCACGGCGCATCGAGAAACGTTTCGCGCTCCGGATATTTGTAGGGCGTAGGCGGCTGCGTTTTTTCCCACGTTTGCATGTCGCGAGAATTTTTCTCCACGAGCGCCGCGCACGCGGCGATGCCGTCGACCGGGTCGAGCGTGTCGTCGACCGGATCGTCGTCGGCACTCTTCTCTTTTTCTTTCGCGTCCGCGCTGGTGCTCGGATCTGCGGCAAGCGCCATTTTTCCAGGCAATACGAGCGTCGCGAGAATCGGGACCGAGCAGAGTACGAGGCGACGCATGAACCGCGCTCGCGTGAGCGCGCCTTCGACGGTACACCGCTCGTTCAAGGAGAGCGATGAGCGAGGCGCAGAAAAAACTGATCACGCTGCAGCGCGAGCTCGCGCAATGCAGAGCCTGTCCGAAGATGATCGGTCCGGTCGTGCACGGTCCGCCGGTGATGAGCCGAATTTATTTGCTCGGTCAGGCGCCGGGTCCGCACGAAGGGAAAATCGGCAAACCGTTTGCGTGGACCGCCGGAAAAACTTTGTTCAAGTGGTTCGAAGAGCTCGTCGGCGTGGACGAGGCCACCTTTCGAGAGCGCATTTACATGTCGGCGGTCGCGCGCTGCTTCCCAGGAAAAGCCAAGGGCGGCGGCGATCGAAAACCGGCACCAGACGAGATCGCACGTTGCCAGCGCTTCGTGCTCCGCGAGGTGGAAATCTTGGCGCCGCGCCTCGTGATCCCCGTCGGTGCGCTCGCCATCTCGCAAGTGCTCGGCGATTTCGGAAAGCTCACCGACGTGATCGGTAGCTCACGAAAAACGAGATATCACGGCGTGGACGTCGACGTGATCGCGCTTCCGCATCCGAGCGGCGCGTCGACATGGCATCGCGTAGAGCCCGGCAAAACCCTGCTTTTAAAGGCACTTGGTGAGCTTCGCAGTCATCCTGAAATTCGCGCGCTCGCGAAAATCAAAACATGAATCCTTGAATGAAAAACCAAACGCCCACGAGCCCGGTCGCGAGGCTCACGTACCACATCATCTTTTTGCGGGTGAGCGCGGCGATCGCTGCAAGCGCAATCGCAACCTGAAAAATCGTGACCGCCTTCGCGAACAAATGATGGATGTGCAGTGAGTGCTCGGATTCTTTGTCGGAGTCCTCGACGCCTTTTTCGAACTCCTGCGCCTTCTTCATCGACTCGCCCTGATCGTCTTTTTCGTGCTTCGCCTCGGCCTGCAGCTTGCTGGCCGCTTCCGGATTTTGTGTGCCTGCAACCTCTGCTTGCGACGAATAGATGACCGCTTTGATCCCTTTGGCTTGGTAGTACGCCCACTGATCGTTCGCCTTCGACTGATTCAAAATCGAGTCGTTTTTCTCGACGATTGAATCATTTGCCATCGAGCCCGACTCGAGCGCCGCGACCGCTGCGAGCACCGCGATGATCGCCGTCGAGAGCGAGAGCAACGTGATCCACGAAGCCTTCTTCTCTGCGTGATGCTCACCTCCTCCACCATGCTCCGCGTGTTTCGCGTGCTCGGCATGCTCGGTCTGTTCTTCCAGCGCATCCTTCAAATCTTGCGTCTCGATACCTTCTTCCGGCATGGCGAGGCCTTTCCGACTTTCGTGAGGATGTGCCTCGTGGTTATCCACGAGGCCTCCGAGCTTCGGAGTAGACTCGGGCAGCATGGCGAATGTCACCTGGAGTTTTCCGACCACCATCGTTTTCGGTAACGGCTCGATCTCGGCAATCGCCGACCACGTCAAGCGCCTCGGAAAAAAGCGCGCGCTCGTCGTCTGTGATGCTGGCGTAGTCAAAGCGGGCATCGCCGAGCGCGTCACGAAAGAGCTTGAAAAAGGCGGGATCGCCGTCGCTTTGTTCGACGCCGTGGATCCGAATCCCGTCGAGAAAAATATTTTCGCGGGCCGCGACGCGTTCAAAAAACACAACGCCGACATCGTCATTGCAGTCGGCGGCGGCTCCCCGCTCGACGCTGGAAAGTTGATCGCGCTGGCCGCCACGCACGATCGGCCACTCGTCGATTACGACGACTCCACGGGCGGCGATCAATTCATCACCTCCAACATTCCGCCCATCATCACCGTACCGACGACCGCAGGAACGGGCAGCGAGGTCGGACGATCCGGCGTCGTCACGCTCGACGTGAATCATCGCAAGACCGTGATCTTCAGCCCGCACCTTTTGGCGAAGGCGGCGATCTTGGATCCGGAGCTCACGAGATCGATGCCCGCAAGAGTCACCGCGGCCACCGGCTTCGACGCGCTCACGCATTGCGTGGAGGCGTACTGCTCACTCGGCGATCATCCAATGGCGGACGGCATCGCGATCGGCGGGCTCGAACTGTGTGCGGCGTATTTGGTTCGTGCGACGGCGGCCCCCGACGATCTCGACGCACGCGGCGGCATGATGAAGGCGGCCATGATGGGCGCGGTGGCATTCCAAAAAGGATTGGGCGCGTGTCACTCGCTCGCGCATCCGCTCTCGAGCGAAAAAAACCTGCACCACGGTTTGGCGAACGCGCTCTGTTTGCCGGCAGTTGTAGATTACAACCAATCGACGATCCCCGCTAAAATCAACCGGATTCGCGACATTTTCGATCCGAAGGCCAAGAGCTTGAGCGACGCCTTGCGCGCGCTTCGCAGCGAATTGAAATTGCCGAACGGCCTCGCCGCAGAAGGCGTCACGAAAGAAGACATTCCCAAGCTCGCCGACAAAGCGATTCAAGACGCGTGTCACAATTCCAATCCGCGCCCGACCACGCGCGACGATTTGGCGAAGCTCTACGAAGCAAGTTTGTAGGTCTCTTTGCTGGTAGACTGCTGGACCCATGCTCCCCGAAAAGCAGCAGGTCCTCATCGTCGACGACGAGCCGAATCTGCGCAAAATCCTGTCAGCGCAACTCTCGCGCGACGGTTACGACGTGCTGACTGCAGAAGACGGTGAGCAGGGTCTGCAGATCCTGCGCGAGCATCACATCGATCTGGTCGTCACCGATTTGAAAATGCCGAAGGTCGACGGCATGGCACTCATGCGCGAGGCCCTCCGCGAAGATCCGGAATTGCCGATCGTGATGATCACGGCGCACGGCACCGTCGACACCGCAGTCGAGGCACTGAAGCTCGGCGCGTTCGATTATCTGACGAAGCCGTTCGACAAAGACGAGGTTCGGCAGATCGTCGCCAAAGCACTCAAAGCGCGGCAGCTTGCAGGCACGGAGGCATCACCTTCTCCGAAAACTGCCGAGACGCGTTTCGGAATCATCGGCAACTCGGCAGGCCTCAATGAGTTGTATGCGGTGCTCGAGCGCGTCGCCGACACACCGACGACCGTTTTGATCACCGGCGAAAGCGGCACGGGCAAAGAGCTCGTCGCGCGAGCGCTCCACGATCATTCGTCGCGCAACGACAAACCGTTCATCAAAGTGAATTGTGCGGCGATACCAAAGGAGCTTTTGGAGAGCGAGCTGTTCGGATACGAGCGCGGCGCATTCACCGGCGCAGTTTCGAGCAAGCCCGGCCGCTTCGAGCTCGCCAACGCCGGCACGCTTTTTCTCGATGAAATTGGCGAAATTCCGGTGGAAATGCAGGTCAAGCTCCTGCGCGCGCTTCAAGAGAGCGAGTTCGAGCGCGTTGGCGGAATCAAAACGATCCGCGTGGACGTGCGTTTGGTCGCTGCTACGAATCGCGATTTGAAGAAGCTCATCGCGAACGGTTCTTTCCGCGAAGATTTGTTCTATCGATTGAACGTCGTGCCGATCCGCTTGCCGGCGCTTCGCGAGCGCGCGAGCGACATTCCACTTTTGGTCGAGCACTTCTTGCTCAAGTTCAACGAGCGTTTGAAGAAGCACGTCGTCGGCGCGGACCCCGAAGCGATCGAGCTGCTCCAAGCTTACGGCTGGCCGGGAAATATTCGCGAGCTCGAGAACGTGGTCGAACGCGCCGTGCTCTTTTGCGATGCGCAAAATCTCCGCGTCGAGGATCTTCCGGTCGAAGTGCGCGGTGGTAGTGCCGGCGGATCGATCACGCCGCCGCCTACCGAAGCGGAGATGCAGGCCGCGCTCTCCGGCGAAGGCGGTTTGAAAGAGCACGTCAAAGTAGCGATGAACCGACTCGAGCGCGAGCTCGTCGGGCGCGCATTGCAACAGACTGGCGGCAACGTCACGCATGCGGCGCGGCTTCTGAAGATTTCGCGAAAAGGTTTGCAGCTCAAAATGAAAGAGCTTGGGTTGCGCGAAGGGGCCGGCGAGAAGGCGGACTGAGTCATGTCTTCGCGGAAGACGGCTCGGTGGAAATCGTTTTGGCGATCGACGAGCGCCGCGACGTGCGGTTTGACGATACTTGTATCGTGCAAGCACTCGACGGTTGCAACGACAGCTGATTCCTCGAGTGATGCGGCGATCGGCGAGAGCGCGCAACCAGCGCCGCTCGACACTTCGGCGGATGCACAGCCGCCGCCGGTACGCACCGGGATGGTCTGGATCTCGCCCGGAAATTTGCGCGCGGGAACGCCCGCCGATCACGTTCCACGTATCGCCGACGAAGAGCTGGCCGGAGTCGACACACCGATGACCGGTTTTTACA
>JBDTFL010000625.1:0-2765 GCA_039937955.1 Polyangiaceae bacterium
GGCGAGTCGCTCTCGCGTTTGCTTCGCACCGCGCGCAATCGTCAAGAGCTCGTCCCGCTCCGCATTTTGACGACGACGCTCGCGGGAATTTTGCACGGGCTTCATGCGGCCCATGAAGCGAAAACGGAACGCGGTGAGCGCCTCGAGATCGTGCACCGCGACGTCTCTCCGAAAAATATTTTGGTGGGCTCGGACGGCGTCGCGCGCGTGCTCGACTTCGGCGTCGCGAAAGCCGCCGTCCGCATGCAAAGCACACGAGAAGGCCAAATTAAAGGCAAATTGAGCTACATGGCGCCAGAACAACTGCGCGGTGACTCCAACGTCGATCGTCGCGTCGACGTGTATGCAGCGGGCGTGGTTCTGTGGGAAGGCCTCGTCGGTAAGCGCCTCTTCGAAGCCGAAAATGAAGGCCGCTTGCTCACGAAGATTTTGCTCGAGCCCGTCCCCAACCCGAAGATGTTCGTGCCGTCGCTCCCCGACGATATCGACGCGATCGTCATGAAAGCGCTCGCTCGAAATCGCGACGAGCGTTTCGCAACTGCCCGCGACTTTGCGCAGGCCCTCGAACAGGTCATGCATCCAGCCAACGCCAGCGAGATCGGCGCGTGGGTCGAGCATCTTGCCGGTAGCGAGCTTGCGGGTCGCGCCGATCGCGTTTCGGACATCGAGAGCCGCTCCGACATTCACGAGGGCTTGGTAGCGATGGCCAGCGCGCTTTCGTCGAGCGGTCCGGTTCCGATCGGCCCGCCATCACGACCGCGCGCATCCAGACCCGACCTCACGCCTTCCGGAATGAACGCGGGCAGCATTGCAAACCTCCAAGCACCGCCGCCAACCAGCGCACCCGATTTGAGCTCGTCACGCAGCTCGCAAGTAATCGTTTATCCGGCGCCTGCCCGAAGCAAATGGGCCTTCGTCGCAATCGCGTTCGGCGCCCTCGTGCTGCTCGCCATCGGAATCATTTTGGGCGCGTCATCGCGCAACACGACGCCCGAGCCCGTTGCGTCGACCGAAGCTTCTCAAGAAACGAAAACGCCGCCGCTACTCTCCGCTGAGCCTCCCGCAACGCAAACCGCGGCATCCGCAACGGCGAGCGCAGCTCCGCCCGCAAGCGATTCCGCGGTTGTTGCAGAGACGCACCCACACCCAACTGCGACGGCTACACATCTGTGGGTTGCTCCGCATCCGCCATCGCATCCAGCAGCGACGTCACCCGCGAAAAATTGCAATCCGCCGTTCACCATCGACGCTTCCGGCATTCGCCATTTTAAGCCCGAGTGTGGGTGAGACTCGGTACTATGACGATCATGCATCGTTCTACGATCGTGCTCAGCGCCGTCGTCGCGTGTTCGTTTCTCGTTCCGTCCATCGCGCTTGCGGCCGGTGAAGGCAACGTCTGCACGACCTCGTACGAAAAAGCGCAATATCTCCGACGCGACAAGAAGCTGCGTGCGGCTCGCAAGGAGCTGCTCACGTGTAGCCAAACGACGTGCGCCGCCGCGATCGTCAGCGACTGCACGCAATGGATGAGCGAGGTCGACAAAATCATTCCGAGCGTCGTGTTCGATGTACGTGACACGAAAGGTCAATCGATCGCCGACGCCAAGGTAAGCATGGACGGCGAGGTTCTTCAGACCAAGCTCGACGGCACCGCCATTCAGGTCGATCCCGGCAATCACACGTTTCACTTCGATCTCGCGGATGGCACCTCGGGTGATCAGCAGATGCTCGTTCTCGAGGGCGAAAAGGCGCGCGTGATCACGTACACGATAACCGGCGTCGCTGCGGGCACGGGCAACGGACAAACCACGCAACCCCCGCAAAATCCACCGAATCAGCCATCGAGCGGCGGATCGAAAACGCTCGCGTATGTCGTTGGCGGCGTCGGCGTTGCGTCACTCGCGGTCGGCATCATCTTCGGCGCGATGGGCAGCTCGCAGGCCAGCAGCGACAAAGCGAGCGGCGGCTGTGCGCCCAAATGCGGCGACGACGAGGTCAGCTCGATCAAAACGAAATTGATCATGTCCGACATTTTCATCCCCGTCGGCATCGTCGGAATCGGCGCCGGAGTGGTCCTCTATTTGGTGAGCGGCAACGGACACGCATCTGCATCCGCCACCACGGGCCTCACGGTCACGCACGGCGTGCGCTTGGACGCATCGCCCACTCGCGACGGCGCAACGTTCGGCTTGCACGGCAGCTTCTGAGCTAGTCGCGATAGATCTGGTCGCTACGAACGGCCATGCAGATTTGGATCGCGGCGGCACTCGTCATTCCCGGTCTCGGGCTCGAGCTCACGCTGGAGCACGCTGCTCCCGGGCTCTTCATTCGGGTGGTCCGATCTTTTCTTCTCTCGATCGCGTTCTGGACACTGGCGATTTTTCTGACGCGCGTGCCCTTTCTCTCGCTTCGCGTCGTAGCGTGGACCGGCCTCGTTCTCGGCATCGTTCTCGTCGCGCGTCGCGCGCGCGCGTTCATCGCTGAAGCGCGTCAGCTTCGTGACGTGTGGCCAGCGCTAGGCTTCGTCGCGCTCACGACCCTGCATCTTTTCCCGGCTTTTCGTTGGCTCGTGGCGCCCGGCGCCGACATGTCGATGCACTCGTTCATGACGCGGCTCATCGTCGAAGCGCAGCGCTTGCCCACGACCTACGAGCCGATTTTTCCCATTCACGATTTCGGATCGTACGCAGCGGGACTCCCGTCGCTCGCTGCGGTGCTCACTGCTTTGTCCGGCATGCCCGCGCATCGCACGACGCTCATCGTGG
>JBDTFL010000626.1:0-4159 GCA_039937955.1 Polyangiaceae bacterium
TCGGTCGCCATCGCGAGCGGATCGCCGCCGCTCAAAATCACGTCTCGAATTTCGGGATGCGCCTTGATGTAGGCCAGCGCGGGCGCGAGCTCTTCGAGTGAAGCCGCACCGCCACCAGCCCCGACCATGCGCGATCGCGTGCAAAATCTGCAGTAAACCGCGCAGCGATCGGTCGCTAAAAGCAAAACGCGATCGGGATAACGCTGCACGAGATGGGGCGCCGTTTCGTGCGCGACCTCGCCGAGCGGATCACTCAGATCGCCGTGCACCGTTTCCCCTTCGCGCGCGTCGGGCACACACTGAACGCGAATCGGACAATGTTCGTCGTGCGGATTACAGAGCGACAAATAATAGGGCGTGATGCCGATCGGCATCCCTTGTTGCTCGGCACGGCGCGCACCGTCCAGCTCGCGCGAGGTGAGCGAAAGCAATTTTTCGAGCGCGTCGACCGTCGTCACTGCATGACGAATCTGCCACTGCCAATCATCTTGGTGCGCGTGCGCGTCGGCAGCGATCGACAACTTCGCGCTCACGGCGAGCCTGCGTCCGCCAAATCCACGCGCACTTGCGCGAGCGCCTTGTCGTCGATTTGCACGGGAAATTGCGTGCGAAGCTGCGCGATCAGATCATTCTCTTTCGCGCGAATTTTGTCTTCGACGAGCTTCACGCGAATCGAACGCTCGGCCTCGGCGAACGCACGATCGTGCGGGTCGGTTTTCTGCGTGAGGCGCACCACGTAAAATTTCCCGTCCGACGATGCGACCGGATGATCGAGCACGTCGTTCACGTTGGCGATCGTGAACGCTGCAACGCGAACGTCGTTCGGAACGCGCGGGTTGTCATTGTGGGTGTCGTCGCCGGGGGGGTTTACCATTCCGACATCCCCGGCAAGATCCACGGGAACGTTCGCCTTTGCTTGCGGATCGATCGAGTTTTTACGGACCAAATCACCCCACGCCGCCGCGTTGGTGTTTTGTTTTGCCGCAGCGACCACCGTGTTCGCCGTTGCTGCATCTTTCACGATGATCAGCGAAAGCCGGCGACGCTCGGGGTCGTGATAGTCGGCGTGATGCGCGTCGAAATAGGCGTGCACCTCGGAATCCGGAACGTCGTTCGGCGTGGGCGTGCTCTTGCGAATATCGCTGAGCACGGCGTCCCGCAAAATCGCGCGCGTCTGTTCCTGCGCTTGCGGATCTTGATCGTAGCCTTTGGCCGACGCTTCTTGCGCGAGCAGCTCGATGTCGATCATCTCATCGAGCATCTCTTTGCGACGCTCGGGCGACTGATAACGAAGGCGATCGAACTGATCCATGTGCTCGAGTGTGGCGACGAAATCACCGAGAGTGATGGTTTTGTCGCCGACTTTTGCGAGCACCTTCGCGGCTTGTTCGGGTGTCAGCGAAGCGCTTTCCCCGTGACCGCCGTCGACCGTGGGCGCGTTTTGCAGCGCTTTATCGTTGCACGCGAGCATCCCAAGCGAGCCGAGCACAATCGCAAACATGCCTAATTTACGGCAAAGGGGAGAAATCGCGAAAACCACGTCCGATCGATACTTTTGCTCGGGCACAAAGTCGAGCGCCTGAACGTGGCTTCGGGAGATCGTGCCTCGCGATTGCGCTGCGCCCCGCTCTTCGGTAGACGTGGGCCGCATGCGCTCCAAGCTCGATGAACGAGACGACCCGACCATCCCTCCGGCGCATCCCCATCCGCGACTTCGTTACAAACGATTCATTCTGAAATTGAGCGGTGAGGCGCTCTGCGGATCGGACGGCGGATTCGGCATCGACAACAACGTTTTGCGCGCCACGGCAGCGGAGCTCGCCGAAGTTCATGCGCTCGGTGTTCAGATCGGAATCGTAGTGGGCGGCGGAAATATTTTTCGCGGACTGAAAGGCGCGAGCGCCGGAATGGACCGCGCGCAGAGCGATTTCATGGGCATGCTCGCCACCGTCATCAATGCGCTCGCATTGCAGGACGCGCTGGAAAATGCGGGCGTTCCTACACGCGTGCAGACTGCAATCGAGATTCGGCAAGTCGCCGAGCCCTACATTCGCCGTCGCGCGGTTCGCCATTTGGAAAAAGGACGCGTGGTTATTTTCGCGGCTGGAACCGGCAATCCGTATTTCTCGACCGACACCGCTGCGGCTCTGCGCGCGATGGAAATTCACGCCGACGGTTTATTCAAAGCAACAAAGGTCGACGGCGTCTACGACCGCGACCCGAACAAATTCAAAGACGCGAAGATGGTGCCGCACATGACATTCGATCGCTTCCTGGCGGATCGCATCGGCGTCATGGACTCGACCGCAGTGGCCCTCTGCCGCGACAACAAAATGGAAATTCGCGTGTTCAAGCTCACCGAGCACGGCAACATCAAACGCGTCGTGTTTGGCGAAGACATCGGCACGACCGTCGACGAAGCTCCGTAAATAAAAGGAGGAACCCCAAAAAATCACACTTTTTTTGGGTAAGGGGCGAGCAACCTTGCGAGCCTCTTAAAGAGGACCGAGGAGCGCGCCGCGAACGAGTGATGCGACGTCTTCGACCTTCGTGTCGTCATGTGCTGGAAGAAGCGCGCTTGCGTCGACGATCTTCACCGCGGCTGCAGCGCATGCCCGATCGAAAAGATCGCGAGCCGCGCCGTCCATTCGAAGCGCCGCGTGCGCGCCCGCAACGGCCATCGGCCAGAGTGGCGAATACGCCGGCACGAGTGGACAGACCACCAGATCGATGTCGACGCGTTCCGACGTCCAACGCGCGACGACATAAGGCGTCGGTACCGCGGGCGTGCCCGGCAACGTTTCTGCGGGAGGGCTCGCACCTTCGAAACAAGAAATTGCGTGCGCGACCAACGCGAGACGATGCGGCGCACCCGCAAAAACGAGACGTGGGCGTGACGCTCGCATCGACGTGTTGCGTGACTCGATCGCGCGCTCGATTTTCGTTAGGTCGTCGCCACGGGCAACGACGATTTTTGATTTGGATGACGCCAGTGTCTTGAGCCGTCCTGCTTTTTCGAGCTGTGCGAGGCCGATCAAAATTTCGTGATCCGAGCCATGGTCGGCGTCGAGCAGATCGTCGAGCGTGATCGGGATTCGCAAAAAATGAAGAAGGCTGCGCGCGTCGGGAGAGAGCTCCTCGACGACGCGAGGTCTCGCGAGGTTCACGGTGAGCGGACCGGGATCGATGGCGATCATGGGCGCGTCGCCGGCGAAGAGCGAGTGCAGCTCTAGGGTCTCCTCGATCACGATTGCGCCGGCCGCCATGAGCTCGTCGGTTTTCGCGTCGATGTTGCGGTCGTTCGAAACGTCGCGTTCGTAAAACGCGCTGCGTGCATCACGCAACGCAAGTGCACGAAACAGCGCTTTTTCGCCTGCAGATTGGCCAGCCTCGGCAAAAACAATCTCGCCGCGCACCAGCCGCAGATTCGCGGATGCGCGTGGAGACGTGATCTCCATGACGCCGGTTTTTTTCTGAGCGATGTGCTCGCGCAAGATCGAAAGGAGGCGGGCCTCGGTCATCGTGAGGCCTCGACGACCTTGCGAGCGAGCGCATCGACCAACGCCGCATCCGCCGCGTGCACTGCCACGAAGCGATCGCGGTCTTCGACGCCGCAGCACGCCCACAATCCATGCTCGGCAAGGACGACGATCGCTTCGACGTCCTCGGCGCCAGGCTCTGCGCGCAAACGACTCTGCACAATCGTTGCGGGCTCACCAGGCGCGGCGCAAGCCTCACGCGCTGCTGCCGCGAAGCTGGCAAAGTCTCGCGACGAATGCGGGGAGCGACTCGATGGGCGCTTTTCTGCTGGCTCGGTCACCAAGATCCACGGCATGCCGCCGCGCCGTGCCTCTACGCATGTATAATACACAAGAGATGCTGCGGCCGCCGGTGCGAGCTCGAGCGGATACGGCGAGCCAATACCCGAGTCGACGAGCGGCGCTTCGAGCAGCGCGTCGATGAATGCACGCAAGCCGCCGACGCGTTGATCGAGATCTCGGATGGGCGAGCTCACAACGGCGGCGCGACGACGACGTGCGCAATCCAGCAGAATTTCCGGGCGATCGCCATCTTGAGGAAATGTTGCCACGCCCGCGACGACGGTGTTGAGACGTTTGCGAAGCAGCTGCGCATCCACGGCACCAGTGTCCGGCAAGAG
>JBDTFL010000627.1:0-2646 GCA_039937955.1 Polyangiaceae bacterium
AGACCCAGTAAAATACGACTTTTCATTGTGCCATCTCGGAATGCTCCAGCGCTGTCCATCGCGCCGCGACGAACAGAAATGCGAAGGCTGCGGCGTCAAACCGATTTGTCGTCATTGGCGCGGCTGAGGCTGCCGCGGTGGCGAACGCATCGCTCCGGGCGTACGATCTCGAGGCTGTGCACGACGTTCTTCCCCGAGGCCTGGCGGAGCTCGCGAATCCGGCGCGCGCCCCCTTCGAAACCACGGAGCGCGTGTATTGGCCGTATTTGCTCGCGGCAGTGTTGGTGTCGTTCGTGGTTTATCTCGTGCAGAGCGCGCGTGAGGCGCGGGGCGTAAGAGGCTTTTTCGTCTTTCTGTTTCCGGGCGACACGTACAAACATCGCTCGACGTTCGTGGATTTCGCGTTTTTCTTCACGAGCAAGGCGCTCGCGTGGGTGCTCGTGGCGCCGTGGCTCATCGCGCTGCCGGAGACCTTTCGCGTGACGACTACGCTACTCGCGCGCGCATTTCCGCATCGTCCGATCGTGAGCACGTCGAGCATCGCAGTCGACATTGCGTTCACCGTTGTTGCGGCCATCGCCGCAGATTTCGGCCTTTTCGTCGGTCATTGGCTTATGCACCGCGTTCCGCTGCTTTGGGAGTTTCACAAAGTGCATCACTCGGCGCAGGTGATGACGCCGCTCACGGTTTATCGCCAGCATCCAGTCGACGACATCTTGGCCATCAGCATGTCTGCGCTCTGGGGCGGTATCGGTCAGGGCGTGTTCGCGTTTGCGATCGGTCTCGAGCCGCACTTGGTCGTGGTGCTCGGTTTGAATGTCGTCGTCTTCGCGTTCTACGTATTCGGCTTCAATCTGCGCCATTCGCACGTGTGGGTTTCGTATGGCCCGCACATCAGCAAAGTTTTCATCAGCCCGGCACAACATCAAATTCATCACAGCGATCAAACGAAGCACTTCGACAAAAACCTCGGATTCATCTTTGCGATTTGGGATCGCGTTGCCGGAACGCTCTACGTTCCCGAAGGCCGCGAAGAGGTGAAGTTCGGCCTGGGCAGCGACGAAGATCGAGAATTTCTGAGTCTCTGGCGGCTCTACGCGCGTCCGTTCATTTCGGTCACGCAAAATGGTCGGAGCATGCTGACGATCGGCACACGCGCGATTGTCGTCGCGCTCGCCGTGGTCAGCATCCTCGTGGCTGTCATCGTCGGCGGCCGTCTGCTCCCGAAACCGAAACCGGAGGCGACGACGCAACCGCCGACCGAGACTACGAGCGTAACGGTTCGGTAAATTACGGGGTTTTGGCGATCGGCGTAAGACGCAGCGCTTTGTAGCCGTCGCGATCGAATGCGATCGGAAAGTGTGATTCTTTGGCAGACGGAACGATCCAATAATCAACGCGATAGCGCGTGCTGATCGCCGCAACGGTCGAATCATTCAATGCGTCGTAGGCGCCCGCAAGAAGCTCGGGCGCGTTCTGCGGCGTGACGTTGCTCCCAAGCAGATCGAAGCCGAGCGCATTCAGGCGCTCGAGCCACGGGCCGAGATAATCGCGATCGTAAAAAGATGCGGTGCCGTCCTTGTAGGTGACGAAGACGCTGCGCTCGGCGATCGGTCTGAAGAGCTCCCAGTCCGGCGGCACCAAAAATGTTTCGTCGACGGCACTATGGAGCTTCGCGTCCTCTGCAACTGCTTCGTAGCTCGGAAGCAGATCGCGCGTGAACGCCGCCGTGATCGACGCGGTGGGATTGCGATCGCCGAGGCCGCCGATCACGACCCGCGGGATGAAGCAGATGGTCAGCGCTAGCGCCAACGCGTTCGAATCGAGCTGAATTTCCCTATATTTCGAGGACACGCGCGAGAACATGACGCCGACGAAGACCAGCGCTACGAGAAGCGCGCCCCACAACATCATGCCTTGCGTGTTGCCGAGCCAAGCTAGCGCGCAGGCCAGCGCGATCATCCAATACCGACTCCGCTCTTCGCTGAGACGCGCGAGGCCGCACAGCAAAACGACCATACCGACATCCTCGAAGATCGAGAGCGCGCGGCCCGGCTGCAAACAAAGAAACGACACGGAGTGGAAAACATCGGCGGACGCAAACGCCATCGCGAGCCAAAAAACGGCAGCGACGCACCAAGCGCCGAAGAGGCGCATGCGAATGTCGGTCTTGTCGAGCGTCATGCGTGTCACCACGATGGCCAGAGCGGTCACCGACAAGAGACGCACGTAAGCGGAGAGCGGCCACGTGGTCGGAATGAGATGATGCGCGGACCGAATGCGATGCGCGCGAATCCACAATTCGGACGACGTGCTCGTACCCTGCAATGCCGGTAAAAGCAGCGGAACGAGGGGCAGAGCTAGAACGCCGAACAAGACGACAGCGGGGATCCAGCGGCGCCATTCGGTGCGGTACTCGCGCACGAGCAAAAGTGCGAATGCGAAAAACACGAAGGCGTGGACGCTCAAGAAAATGTTGACCAACGCCGCCGCTGCCAAAAAAAACGCCCACCAAAACCGCGCGAATCGAACGAACGCGACCATAGCGAGCAGCGTGAAGGCGAGCGCGAGCGTCGACTGCTCGGCGTAGATCGCCAGCCCCACGTCCGAGGACGCGAGCTGGAGATATGGAATTCCGAGCGCGAG